>CALKXZ010000142.1 GCA_938003775.1 uncultured Granulosicoccus sp.
CATGGGCTGACATGGCAATCAGTTCGCCTGCGTTACATCCCTGCATAGCCTCGGCAGCTGTCGCTAGACAGGCATTGCCAGCGACAACCATAGACGCACCCGAGTCAAGCAATTGCTGGTGGATTTCCTGTGCGCCATATGTTGGATTCACAGTGGTCACTGTGCCGCCACACAGTGCTGCGGCGTGAAACACGACTGCATAGTCTGGAGAGTTTGCTGCAATGAGCGCCACCACAGAACCAGGCTTAACACCATTTGTCTGCAGGCCACCGGCAAGTGCCTTGATGCGCAGGCTTAGCTCACGGTAGGTGAACGCTTGATTGGTTGTGCCATCAATTATGGCTGGGTGATCTGGCAGCTGTTCAACCTTGTTCAGCACGAATTCAGTGAGGTGTATCTCTGGAATGGCAACGTCGGGAAGAGGGCTTTTAAACACGTGTGATGCCATACTTTGCGGTTCTCCGGTGACTATTGAGTCTGCTGTCAAAAACAGGCGGGCTGATTCGGATTAAGCCCTGAACAATACAAGTGAACCGGCGCTCATTGCAAGCTGGACTAGCGTACTTTTGCGGTATTGAATGCCCGTAGATAGATGATTGTTCATCCCGTAGTGCAGTACACTAGTGGTCCTCAGTCACGAGATCACGCGGCCCATGTCCTTAGCAGGTAAAACTCTATTTATGTCCGGCGGTAGCCGTGGTATCGGACTGGCTATTGCCAAGCGAGCCGCTGCAGAAGGCGCTAATGTAGCGATCGCCGCCAAAACAGCTGAGCCGCATCCGAAACTACCTGGCACGGTTTATACGGCGGCCGATGAGATCAATACCGCCGGTGCTGGCAAAGCGCTAGGGCTACTGTGCGACATTCGGCACGAAGATCAAGTTGAAGGGGCAATTGCGGCAACAGTCGATGCTTTTGGCGGGATTGATATCTGTATCAATAACGCCAGTGCCATCTCCCTAACCGACACATCAAACACTCCCATGAAACGCTATGACCTCATGAATGAGGTCAATACCCGTGGTACCTATCTGGTGTCACAGAAGGCATTGCCTTTTCTGCAGAAGTCGTCCCATGGCCATATTCTGAACTTATCGCCACCCTTGGACATGAACCCGAAATGGTTCAAGAATCATGTGGCTTACACCATTGCGAAATACGGCATGTCCTTGTGCGTCTTGGGAATGGCTGAAGAGTTTCGTAAGATGAATATTGCAGTCAATGCCTTGTGGCCACTCACCGCCATCGATACAGCGGCCGTGCGTAATGTCATTGGTGATGAGCGTATGGCGCTAATGTGCAGAAAGCCTGAGATTATGGCCGACGCAGCTGTCGCTATTTTACGTCGGGATCCATCGCAGTGTACGGGTCACTTTTTCATTGACGAAGAAGTCTTGCGCGCTGAGGGAGTCAGTGATTTCTCCGTATATCAGCATGAGGGCGCCACTGAGCTTATGGCCGATTTCTTTATTCCAGACGATGTTTTCGAGCGCTCCCCCACCAATATCGTTCATGGCATTGGTTAGTGGCTCATGCGTAAATTCTGACTGGATTTTCACGATAGATCTTCTATGCTTACCTCGGCGGAGCGTCTCAGTACCGGTTAAGTTAGCCAGCGCTGGCTGAACAGCTGCCATGCATGTCCGTGCGTCTGTGCAGAGCATTCAGTGTGGATAACTCAAATACCGTCGTGGGGGCTGATCGTTGAGCGGGTGGGTCAATAATTTTGTGAAACCGACAGCAGGCATGCAGACATTGCTGCTACTCGTTCTCGCTGTCGTTATGGCCGGTTCGGCGCAGGCAAGCGCTAAATTGTACGGTTTTCGAATGGTTCAGCAAGAAAACGTCATGCTGCACTTTGATCTGGATTCAAGCTCTGCGACCGCTGATCTGTTCATGCTGTCCCGCCCTCACAGACTGGTAATTGACTTGCCAGGGGCAACGCTCGCCACGCAAATGCCCTCTGAAACATTTAGCCAGGGCGTGGTACAGGCGATACGCTACGCTCAGCACGGATCAGAGTACCTGCGCGTTGTGCTGGATTTACGCCGGGCGGTAAAGCCCAGCTATCGCTTCGTGCCACGCCAGGGAGGGCAACGACTGCTGGTGGATTTAGGTGTTAAGGGCAACCCATCGATTGGCTCTGCCAATCATCAGGCTTCACAACAGACACCACTACGCGATGCCGTTGTGGTTATCGATGCCGGACACGGTGGTCAGGACCCTGGTGCACTGGGACAACGGAAAACCCGGGAGAAGGACATCACGCTGGCGGTGGCTTTGAAGCTACACGAGCGATTGCAGGCGCAAACGGGCATTCGGTCAGTACTGGTCCGCGACAGTGACGTTTACGTGGCATTGCGCCAGCGGATGAATACGGCACGCCAAGCGGGAGCCGATTTATTTGTCTCCATTCACGCTGATGCGGTTGAGCGGAACGAGGCCCGAGGTAGCTCTGTCTATACCTTGTCGATTGACGGAGCCAGTTCCGAGGCAGCAGACTTACTTGCCAAGAGCGAAAACGAATCGGCTGCATTGTATGGCGACATTGAACTGGACGGCATGGACAACGGGTTGCGACAAACAATTCTCAGCTTGGCCCAAAGCAGCACCATGGAGCTGAGTATGGAAGCTGGCTCTGATGTACTAACTGAGCTCAAGACGATTGGCTCGGTGCATAAGCCAACGGTTGAGCAAGCAGGTTTTGCGGTACTTAAATCACCCGATGTTCCGTCTATTCTTGTGGAAACAGCTTTTATTTCCAACCGTGAGGAGGAGCAAAAGCTGAAAAGCGCAGCGTATCAAGATAAGTTGGCCGAGGCGATGCACCGAGGTATCACGCGCTACCTACAGCGTCGTGCACCAGAAGGCACACACCTGGCGGCGCAGCGCCGTAAGCGGGGTTCTTAAGGCAATTCGGTGGCTGGCTTACAGCGGTTGACACCTGTTGGCAAGAGTATGAACGGGTGCAGCCTGCGAATAACAAGCGCATAATAGTCTCCTGACTTTTTCTTTCATTATTGCGCTTTCGTGTCTGTTGCCACTGCCCCACCTGTCATTCAGCAACTGCCCGATCACCTGATCAATCAGATCGCAGCGGGTGAGGTGGTGGAACGTCCTGCTTCGATCGTTAAGGAGCTGATTGAAAATTCACTCGATGCCGGAGCGCGGCGGGTTATTGTCGATCTCGAGCAGGGTGGCCTTGATAGAATTCGGGTGCGCGATGATGGTTGCGGCATTGAGCCCGATGATCTTGCGCTGGCATTAAGTCGTCATGCAACCAGTAAGATTCAATCGATGGAAGACTTGCAGCGGGTAGGAACGCTGGGTTTTCGAGGTGAGGCGCTTCCCAGTATTGCCTCCGTGTCGCGTCTGTCCTTGACATCGCGCACAGCTACCGCCGAATACGGTGCCCGCATCGAATACCAATCGGATGGTAGCGTCAGTCAAGAGCCCTGTGCCCATCCCATTGGCAGTACCGTTGATGTCAGCAGTTTGTTCTATAACGTGCCTGCCAGGCGCAAGTTTATGCGAACGCCTCGTACAGAATTTACGCGTTGCGAAAACGTGATCAAGACGCTAGCCATGGCTAAACCCGACTGTGCTTTTACACTGTCACACAATGGCAAGGTGGTATTTGAATGCAAGGCGGCTGCTCAACTAGATGCGCGCCATTCACGCATCGCTCGTATTTTGGGTAAAGGCTTTGGTGAAGCCGCCCGGTCGGTGAGCATCGAAGGGCCAGGGCTTACCTTAAGTGGGTGGGTAGCGGAACCGGCTTTTTCACGGGCGCAACCGGATATGCAATATTTCTATGTCAATGAACGTATGGTTCGTGACAAGGTTATCTCTCACGCAGTGAAACAGGCTTACAGCGACCTTATTTACCATCAGCGCTATCCGGCGTTCGTTCTGTTTTTGCAAATGAATCCGACAGCGGTGGATGTAAATGTTCATCCGGGTAAACAGGAAGTGCGTTTCCAAGATAGTCAGTTGGTACATGGTTTTGTGCGGCGTTCGATCAAAGAATTTCTAGCCGCTATGACACCCGCAGATTCAATGGCCTCCGAATCGGATACGAATGGATCGGGCAGCCTATTGGCACAGAGTGAGGTTACCGGAGTGCCGGTTGACGGGCAGGCCGCTTCTGAACGCGCAGCAAGTAATTCTGCAACTGGAAGCAACGCTTACGTCCATCATGGCTATGGCTCAGCGCCGGTACAACGTCCTATGCCGCTGCGGGTGCAGGAGCAATTCTCGGCGATGAGTCGATTAGGCAGTCAGGCAGCGGTGCCCATTAGCCCCTATGCGCGCAATTCTCAGCCGTTTGCGGACAACGAAGACGAGCACGCTGAGGCACAAATACCCCCGTTGGGATTTGCTCGTGCGCATTTGCACGGGGTGTATATACTCGCTGAAAATCGCGATGGACTTATCATTGTGGACGCCCATGCCGCCCATGAGCGCATTACCTACGAACGACTCAAAAACGCTTATACGGACGGAACGCTGAACACCCAGGCACTGCTGGTACCTGTTACTGTCGATGTCAGTGAGCCAGAAGCGGATCGTTGTGAAGCGGAATCAAGCTGGTTACGAACACTGGGTTTTGTCGTTGATCGCCTGTCACCTTCACAACTGTGTATTCGAGAAGTACCGGCTATTCTCGGCCAATCAGATGTTAGCGTCTTGCTACGTGACGTATTGTCCGACCTAATGAGTCACGACAGTAGCGAACGTTTGCGCGCAGCGGTTGACCAGGTACTCTCGTCCATGGCCTGTCATGGATCGGTCAGAGCCAATCGTATCTTGAGCGTGTCAGAAATGAATGCATTGCTGCGGCTAATTGAATCGACACCTAACAGTGGTCAGTGTAACCATGGCCGTCCGACATGGACTGCGCTAAGTCTGAATGAGCTGGACAAGTTGTTTCTGCGTGGCCGGTAAATTCATTGCGTAATCTGGCATAGACATGGTTCAGTTACCCCAAGGGTCTGAGCACCTACCTGTTATTTTTTTAATGGGCGCGACTGCATGTGGCAAGACGGCGTTGTCGGTGTCGCTAGCGGCCCGAATCAACGCGGAAATCATCAGTGTTGATTCTGCCCTGGTGTACCGTGGGATGGATATTGGCACGGCCAAACCAACGCAGGTTGAGCAGGCAGGTATCCGGCATCATCTGATCAACATCTGCGATATTTGGGAGACCTATTCGGCCGCTCGATTTGTTCACGATGCGCAGTTGTGTATCGAACAAATTCAGGCTCGTGGTAAGCGCGTATTGCTGGTTGGCGGCACCATGTTGTATTTCAAGGCACTGGAACAAGGGCTTGCCAAGTTACCAGAGGCCGATGCCACCGTGCGTGCCACAATAGCGCGTGAAGCTGCTAGTAAAGGCTGGCCTGCACTGCACGGTGATCTTGAGAAGGTTGACCGTGTCGCCGCGGCGCGCATTCATCCCAACGACCCACAGCGACTACAAAGAGCGTTGGAAGTCTACCGCCTGACCGGTATACCCATGAGCCGATTGCAAGCAGATACGCAGCCGCTATTGGCCAGAGCACCGCAAAAATTTGCACTGGTGCCGCAGGATCGCACCTGGCTGCATCAGCGCATCGAACAACGCTTCCACGGCATGCTTGAGCACGGTTTCCTTCAGGAACTGGTGGAACTGCGTAAAGATCCCAGAATCCGCGCAGAATTAGCGGCTATGCGCAGTGTTGGGTACCGTCAAGGCTGGGAGTATCTGGACGCCCACACTGCTGATAATGTAGATAATCAGCTACCCGCTACAGACCCCGCAAATGATGCGCTGTGGGTCGACAAGGCCAAGGCGGCGACGCGGCAGTTGGCTAAGCGTCAACTGACCTGGTTGCGCGGTATGCAAAATGTGACGCTAGTAGCTTGTGACGAACTGTCACTGAGCGAGCAGGAACAGATTATCTGTTCATCAATGAATTCATGTGACGTAATGCTGTGACGAGTCCTTTTATCACGACGGGCAGCTACACTCTGTCGTTCCATGTATAGAGAGTTACACACGGTATGAGCGAGACGCCACAGGCCCCGGTCATCGCGTCACTGGTTGAGCAGATCGGTCGCACAAGGCTCGTACCCATACAGCGGATTGCAGCGAACAGTCGCGGTAATCGCGTGTACGGCAAGCTCGAGGGTGATAACCCGGCGGGCTCGGTCAAGGATCGGCCTGCGGCGAGCATGATAATGCAAGCCCAAGCTCGTGGCACCATCAAACCCGGTGATACTCTGATTGAAGCCACCAGTGGTAACACAGGAATTGCGCTGGCAATGGTGGCAGCAACCCTGGGTTATAAGCTGAAGTTGCTGATGCCCGACAACATGACTGACGAACGCAAGTCGCTGATGCGCGCCTACGGAGCCGAACTCGTTCTGGTGACTGAGGAGCAGGGTATGGAATACGCGCGTGACCAGGCGGCTGCGATGGCCGAGCGTGGACAGGGCATTGTGCTAGACCAATTTGCCAACCCTGATAACTGGGGAGCACATTACCGTGGCACGGGTCCTGAGTTATGGGAGGCGACGGAAGGTCGCATCACACACTTTGTCAGTTCCATGGGCACCACCGGTACCATTATGGGTGTATCGCGTTTCCTAAAAGAAAAGAACCCGGCGATACAAATCATTGGTGTGCAGCCTGAAGACGGCTCTAGTATCCCAGGCATCC
>CALKXZ010000143.1 GCA_938003775.1 uncultured Granulosicoccus sp.
GTACCGCCAAGTAATGACACAACAACCAGCTCTGCCTGCTCCAGAACCTTGCTGCTATACAAATCAAATGCCGCAGGCTTGAGCAATTGCATCCAGTTAGCCAGCCGGATACTAGGAAAATCCTGTGGCAATGACTCAGCGCTGTTGGCCAAAGCGGCCAGCGTACTGTCAGCCGCAGCCAGCACCACGATTTGACCCGGACTCTGTTGCAGATCAATGATCCCTTCATCGTCGGTATACCCGCCGGGCTGTGCTGCAATCAGGTGCACCAGTTGCTAGCCTGTGCGACCCATTATTGACAAATTTTCTGGCGAGTTGGTTTTCACGAAGGTTCCAATTGCACCTCAGCCAGTTGCAAGGCATCGGCAAGCACTTGCTTGTTCAAATCCTTGCCAATAAACACCATCTGTGTCTTGCGACTCTCATCGTTATTCCATGGGCGATCAAAATGCGCGTCTAGGCGCTGGCCAACGGCTTGTAAAACCTGACGCAAAGGTTTACCCGCGATGGCTGCGAACCCTTTTGCTCGGTAGATGGTGTGCTGGGTGATCAGTGACTTTAAGATCGACTGAATCTTGTCCTGATCAACCTCACCGAGGCTGATCACGAACGAATCGAAATGATCATGGGCGTGGTCATGATGCTCACCGTGGTCATGGTGATGATCATGGTGCGTGTGCACAGAGTCTATACGCTCCTCGGCTGCAGCCTCCATACCCATGACCACGTCCAATGCCGCCTCACCGTTACTGATATAGATAGTCTTGACGGCACTAGGCACTCGCGCCTGCACAATAGACTCAACCTGTCGACGCTGCTCATCGCTGAGCAGGTCATTCTTGCTGACCACCACCAAATCGGCTGCACTGAGCTGATCGTCCAATAATTCACGCAAACTTGGATCATGATCCAGACTATCATCCGCCAGACGCTGCGCTTCTACCTGGTCTGTATCGTTGGCAAAGCGACCGGCTGCCACAGCGGGGCCGTCTATCAGGGTAATCACGGCATCTACCGTGCAGTATTGTTTGATGTCCGGCCAGTTGAATGCTTGTACCAATGGTTTTGGCAGTGCCAGACCAGAGGTTTCGATTAAAATATGGTCAATGTCATGACGGCGTGCAACCAATTGCTGCATAACTGGCAGAAATTCCTCCTCAACCGTGCAACAGATGCAGCCGTTAGCAAGCTCATAGATACCACCCTCTGCATCGCTGGCAGACGTGTTGTCATTTGCTCCGAAGGGTTGTTGCGCGCCACTGGCCACAGTGGCGTCTTCGCAATCCAGTGGACAGCTACGCAACAGGTTCGCATCAATATCCAACTCTCCAAATTCGTTGACGATAACCGCAATGCGCTTACCCGAAGCACCCTTTAGGACATTGGATAACAGAGTCGTCTTGCCACTGCCTAGAAAACCGGTGACGATGGTGGCGGGAATCTTATTAAGCTGCATGGTTATATCTGCTAAGAATATCTGTTTGATGCCAGCACGGGCAAAGCGCCATGCTGCGGTGAAACCGTGAAAGTACCCTGGTTGTGGCCTAGACCTGCAAGTCGCCCTCAGACCCTGAAGCCTCTGCCCAGGCTCGCACGGCTCGAAACAGGGATCTGTATCCCAGTCCCTGCGGTTAATTGTAAAGTGTTTGCCTGAAGATATTTACCTGCTGGCGGCACATTTACAGCCCCACTCTTTCAAGCCACTCGTAAAAGACCGATAATGCCCGCAAGCTTTGCGCATGCCGCCCCCGACCGTACCGAACCCGACAGTGCCAATTATGAATCTGAATGAGCTCCCCCAAAACGCTGGTGTCCTGATCTGTGGCCACGGCAGCCGCGCCAAACTGGCCGCTGAGGAATTCAGCTCCCTGCCACAGGGCCTACAGCAGCGGTACCCGTCATTGAACATCGCCTACGGATTCCTGGAGTATTCCTCACCAAACATTCACATGGCACTGGACGAACTGCTGGCCAAGGGTGTCAATAAAATCTACGCCGTTCCCGGTATGTTGTTCTCAGCCACCCACGCACGTAACGACATTCCGTCTGTTCTGACCACGTATCAAGAAAAACACCCGGGCCTGACTATCGAATACGGCCGGGAGCTGGGCCTGCACGATGAAATGATCAAGGCATTTCAGGCCAGAATTCTGGATGCATTGGGTCTGAAAGACAGTGTGCAGGACGAAATGCCAGAGCCCGGCTCTTTGTATGACACCATGCTCATCGTGGTGGGTCGCGGCACCTCGGTTACAGCTGCGAATGCAGAAGCGGCAAAATTGACGCGTACTGTGTGCGAGAACCTTGGGTTCGGTTGGTCCGAGACGGTTTACTCGGGGGTGACATTTCCATCAGTGGGCCGTGGCATTGAGATGGCCTGCAAACTCGGGTTCAAGAAGATCGTGATTGCGCCGTATTTCCTGTTTGGTGGGCGGCTCATTGAACGCATCAAAGGCTATGTGAACAAGGTGGCAGAAGAACACCCGGATATCACATTCATGACAGCAGATTACTTACGGGACCAGGAACACGTGATCAATACGTTTATCGAACGAATTGGTGAAACGATCTCTGAACCGGAACCAACGTTATCGTTAATGGAAGATTTTCAGGCACGACTAGCGCGTGGCGAGGTCGATGTTCACCACCATCACGCAGAGTTTCAGCCGCACGAACATGAGCACGAGCATGACAAAGCTCATGAGCATGGTCATAGTCATGAACCCGATAACAGACATGACCATAACTCGGATGCCAAACACCCTCATGCACATGACCATGAACCGGCTGACAAGCATGAACACAAGACCGATCACAACCACGCCAAAGGACACTCACACGGGCACAGTCACGCACCTTACCGCCACATAGCCCACACCCATGGGCCGCGGACCATGATCAACGAGAATATCTGCTGTTGTTTTATGAGCCAGTTTCCTCAGTATATTATTGACGAGGAAATGAAAGTGAAACCGGTGCGACCCGGTACGCCAAGTTGCAAACGGCCTGGCGGTTAACTGCGTCGCTACGTAGGCTAGCGGCCCGTAGGTTAGCTACCCGTCGGATGAGCAGCCCGCCTATTGGTCACATCTCGCTGCGTGGCAGGCTTGACCTTCGGGCGATAAACGTGGGCCTTATCGCTGTCATACAGAAACGAGTCGTTAAATTCATCCGTACCCAGCACCTGCCCAACCAGGATTAGTGAGGTGCGGGTGAATTTCTTTTTCCGCACCTTGGCCACTATGTCCTTCAATGTACCTTGCACCTTGTCCTGATCCGGCCAGCCGGTGCGGTAGCACACCGCTACTGGGCAATCTTCACCATAATGTGGAATCAACTCGTCAACAATCTTGTGAATACGAGTTACGCCCAAATGAATAGCAAGGGTTGCACCTGTGGCCGCCAATGCGGGTAATCGTTCACGTTCCGGGAACGGTGTCTTACCCTCGTAACGGGTAAAAATGATGGTTTGCGATACGCCTGATAAGGTCAGTTCCTTACCTAGCCACGCAGCAGATGCTGTGGCAGCCGTGACACCGGGTATGATTTCAAATTCAATTCCGGCTGTGTCCAGCCGGCGAATCTGCTCACCGATGGCGCCGTACAGCGAGGGGTCGCCAGAATGTACACGGGCGACGTCTTTACCAGCAGCATGCGCAGCTTCAATATATTCCATAATTTCATCGAGATTGATCGACGCGGTATCCACGATCAGATCAGCGGTATCTTCCACCTCGGCAAAAATGGCACGCGGTACCAGCGATCCTGCATACAAGATGACCGGACAGCGATTGATCAGCTTTTGTGCCTTGAGCGTAATGAGCTCCGGATCACCCGGGCCTGCTCCTATAAAATAGACGGTCATAATTTTTTACTGTAGCCCCTGGGCGTATAGATCCATTGTGCACCCTGTGTTTTAGAGGGATTGGTGATATGCCTGGATTCACTATTCCCCACAGACACCAATGTGAACATATCGACATCGGCTGCATCGAGCTGATCCAGTTGTATGATACGAATACTTTCGTCATCACGTGTCAATTGACGTCCCAGCAGCACAGGTGTTGAACCCGGACGGTATTCCAGCAAAATGTCGCGCGCAGTGTTGATCTGCCAGTCGCGTTTTTTGGACCGCGGATTATAGAATGACACTACGAAGTCACCCTGACCGCAGGCATGCAAACGCTTTTCAATGGTTTGCCACGGCGTTAGCAGATCCGACAAAGAGATGGTGCAAAAGTCGTGTCCCAGCAGTGCCCCCACGCGGCTGGCACCGGCCTGCATAGCGGAAACACCCGGCACCACTTCAATACCCACGTCCAGCCACTCGGGGCACGTCTCGCGACCTTGAAGTTGTTTATCGAGCAATTCAAACACCAGTGTTGCCATGGCATAGATACCAATATCACCGCTTGATATCAGCGCTGTCGTCTTGCCGCTAGCGGCAAGGTTCAACGCTAGGCGGGCACGCCCAATCTCTTCGCCTAAGGGTAACTCGTGATGATTCTTACCCAGACAAATTTCACCCAACAGCTCCAAATATAAACCGTAGGCCACTAGCTCTTCGCTAGCGGCAATAGCTGCCAGGGCTCTTGGGGTTACCAGCTCACTGTGGCCGGGACCGGAACTGACCAGGTACAACTGACTCATCGCTTGCCTTGCTATGTCGAAATGCTGCGGAACGATACCACACACGCATCGCGGCCTTGCATCCATTTTCATGGCGCACCGGCCACACACAGTGACCAGATCCTGAGCCGGATCGGATGCTGGCCTGCTTGCGACGAGCGACGCGTCTTACGGATCGCTGCCCTCTTGATAAGTGCGAGCAATGGCACAGGTTGCCCTGTTTGACTTCACTTTTGTTAAAAGTAGCTCCGCCTCCTGCCCAGTCAGATCACCTGCGGCTATCAGTGCTGCTGATTCGGCAACACCATACACACCGACCGTTTGATAGACGTATTCTGACTTAACACTTAACCGATGTTCGACCGTGGAGAGTCGCTCTGTGCCATAGGTGTGATAAGGCAGGTTGTTATCGCGCGCTAGCTGAACCAGCCCTTGTTCATCGGCCTTTATGTCTATGCTGCTAATGCAGGCAATTTGACTCAGCGTTAGATTCGCCTGAACCAAACAATCGGCTAACAAGGATTGCAAGTGAACAGCAGTGCAATTGCGTTCGCACCCCATACCAACGGCATAGACCGGATTTAGATAGTCACGTGATGAGGTGATAACAGCCTCTCCACCGGTTAACGCTGCAACGTTGGCAGCCCAAGCATTTGCCCCACCTTCATGGCCTGACAATAACGCAATCACAAACTTTCCTTGCTCGTCCATGACCAATACCGGCGGATCATCACGCTTACTCACCAGCACCGGGGCTAGGGTTCGCATGACGATACCGGCTGCACACACAAAAATCAGCGGCATTTGTGCCACGAACGCTTGACGTATCTGCTGGGTAAACGGTGTCGGTTTATGCCAGTGCTCACTGCCACTTAACTGTTGTTGTAAGCGAACAGCTAGAATTCTGCCAGCATCAGTCAGCGAAATGATAATCGGAACGGCACCACCGACCGATGCTGGTTGATGATCAGACTCGTTCACGTCGTGTTCCGATTGCTACGGGTGACAACAAATAGTGAAAAGTACGGCCCAGCGGTATCCGCCAACTGCCCGACATCTGTCTCAATGCGCTGATTGTCGCGACCAATGTATTCTAAGTAAGCCGCATCGTTGATTCGGTCGGTCTGCCTCAACGCGCTGAGAATTTTAGGCCGAGACAGACCCGCTTTCATGATCACGACACTGTCGCTATTACACAAGGTTGCGGTTAATTGCTCAAGGCTGTGCCGCCCACTGACAACCGAAAAAGATTCGGTTAATACTGTCAATGGTTTTTGCAATGCAGCGGAGGCAGCGTTCACGGAAGATATGCCGGGCACCACCTCACAAATAGAGTGACCACCCACACGCTCGGGGTTCAAACGTTCGAGCATATAGGCGAACGAACCAAAGAACAGCGGATCACCTTCGCACAGAAACACCACCGATTTGCCCATCGTCAAAGCGGTGCTGATCTCAACAGTGGCCGAATCATAAACCTGGTTGGCCATTGTGCGATCTTCGCTCATAGGCATAAGCAACGGGACATACTGCTGCTGCTTATCAGATTCTGCGAGTGCGTCGCGGGCTATGTGACGTGCCTGTGACTCACCGGCACGATTTGCCAGGTAGCAGATAACATCCGCGGTACGTATTAGTCGCACCGCCTTTAGGGTCAACAATTCCGGATCACCCGGACCTACCCCCACACCGATGAACCGGCCTGTCTCATTCATGTCTATCGTCCTGTTATTGAGTGTTCGCTGGTTGAGAGTATCGGTGTGTTAACGCGTCGCCCCCACAACCGGTATTTTCGACACCGCGGCTACCTGCTCAACCTCCTACCAAGACTCATTATTTTTGAAAGCGAAAAATGCTCACGGGTAGCTTTTCCGTATAGTGCATACCACTGTGCTCCAGGGTTCCCCGCTTAACGAGCATGTCCACGCTTTGTACCTGTGTTGAATCCAACGTCTGTGCAAAGGCTGTCAATCGGCCACGGGTATTGCCGGTCACGGCACTGGCTACCAACAGTCCCCCCGCTGGTAGTTTTGGCCATAGATACGAGAGCAGGGAGTCAATCTGGCCATCACTGCCACCGATAAATACCTTATCTGGCAGGGGTAAATCGTCAAGCACCTGTGGCGCGTGACCCTTGACGATATGAAGATTTTTTACCACCCCGAATTTGAACTGATTTTTGTGCAAATGCACCAGGCGCATTGCATGGTGCTCTATGGCATACACGCTGACCCGCTCCTTCCAGTAGGCAAGCTCAATAGCCACGCTACCGCAACCTGCGCCAACGTCCCAGATAATCTCATCACTACTCGCAGACAGGTAACTCAGTATCGCAAGCCTGACTTCACGCTTGGTAATCATTCCCGAACCGGATTGAGCACCAGTGACAAAGTGATGGTCCGGTATGCCGGGAAACTCAGGTAGGGGGCGCGCCGGTTCACGCCGAGTCTCGTCGGCGACCGTGCTATTGTGAGCATCACCAACATCCTCATTGGCAACCGTCTTGACGATGTTCTTAGCATCTGCCAGTTCCAGTAACACAATATTTAAATCATCAAATTGCGGGTCCAGCAAACTGGACCCGTCCTGGATATTAGCAGTGCTACCCAGCTTGCTTGAAATTAGATCTGACACTGTGAACTGACGTATCCGTTCATCCGGATAACCCAAGCGTTCAAAGACTGACAGGCGCGTATAAGCGAAACCAGC
>CALKXZ010000144.1 GCA_938003775.1 uncultured Granulosicoccus sp.
GTCAATCGTACTGATCATCTACGGCCTGGTAACCGAAACCTCGATTCATGCGTTGTTCAAAGGTGCCTTTCTACCGGGTTTCATGTTGGCCTCTTGTTATATCCTGTACATCATCGTCCGTACGCGATTACACCCGGAGCAGGCGCCGTTGCCTGAGGCTACTGGAGACGAGTTACCGGGTTTACAAAAAGCGTTCATGTTTATTGGTCTTTTAGCCATGAGTGTTGGAGGCCTTGCATTGGTTTACTTACTGGTGCAGGTATTACAGTTGGGAGTAGACACGGTTTTTCCACCGACAGACCCTGAAGCAGAACCTGCTGTGGTGCAATGGAAACTATTGGCTCCGTACATTCTGATACCGCTGGTATTTGTCGCACTGCTAGGCCCTAAAAAAATAGCCTTAACGTGGCAGATGGGTAAAGGCTTGATTGCCCCATTGCTGGTAGTTGGCGTGGTATTGGGGTCTATCTATGGTGGTATAGCGGCCATAACCGAAGCCGCCGCCATGGGTACCGTCGCCGTTATGATTCTGATTCTGTTTCGCGGTGAACTGACCTTCGGACTGTTTCGCGAGGCGCTTATGCGCACATTCAAGTCCACCGGCACCATTATCTGGGTGACCTTCGGCGCAACTGCGCTGGCAGGGGCTTATTCGATCGCTGGCGGACCCACCTATGTAGCCAACATGATTGTGGGTGCTGAGCTACCCACCATGAGCATTCTGCTGGTCATGATGGTGATCTTCCTGTTTCTGGGTGCGTTCATGGATTGGGTCGGTATCGTATTGCTGGTTATGCCGGTGTTTCTACCCATCGTGTTGAAATTGCCGGTCGAGGAGATAGGTCTGTGGGGTACGCTCAATCCGCGTGACGTATCGGTATGGTTCGGCATACTGTTCTGCGTCAATATGCAGGTGAGTTTCTTATCACCACCGTTCGGGCCTGCCGCCTTCTATTTGAAATCAGTAGCACCGCCGCATATTAGTCTGCCGGATATCTTCCGAGGTTTTCTGCCGTTTATAGGCCTGCAGCTATTTATCCTCATGATGGTGTTGTTCTTTCCGTTAATCACTACAGTGTTCCTGCGCTAATCCATTGACTATGGTTGAAACCACCCCTGTTCTTTGGCTCGATGGCAAGCAATCGGTCGGCCAACCGTACCTGCAGTTAGCCAGGCGTGACAACGTCGCTGTGGCGTTGCGCACACTGAAGCCAGGTGAGGTGTTTCACGGCGAATTTCCCATTACTATCACCAGTCGCATCATGAAAGGTCACAAGCTTGCGCTGGTTGATTTACCAGCGGGCGCCCGTGTCATGAAGTACGAACAACTGATTGGTCTTGCTAGTGAGCCCATTAAGGCCGGTGAGCATGTACACACGCATAACCTGTCGTTTGTTAACAACGATACCGCCTTCGCTCGACAGACTGATCTTCAACCCGCGACCATTCACAGCACGGACACATTCAATGGCTATCCCCGGGCAGACGGCCGAGTCGGCACGCGAAACTACATTGCCGTTATCAGCAGCGTAAATTGTTCTGCCACAGTAGCTAATCGGATTGCTGGTGCGTTTGCGAATGGCCGATTAAAAGACTACAACAATATTGATGGTGTGGCCGCATTTACACACGGCACTGGTTGCGGTATGGACGCTGCTGGTGAGGGTTTTCAGAACCTGCAGCGGGTACTGGCAGGCTATGCAAAACACCCTAATGTGGGTGGTGTGTTGCTGGTTGGTTTGGGCTGCGAAACTAGCCAAATAGCCGGTACCATCGAGTCTCACAAACTGGCCCGTGGTCCACTATTGCGTACCATGAACATTCAAACCAGCGGGGGGCATGTCAAAACCATTGAGCGCGGTATTGAATTGATTGACAGCATGTTGCACGAGGTGAATGCCATCAATCGAGTTCCTACGCCTGTGTCTTCGCTGACGCTGGCCTTGCAATGCGGTGGGTCAGACGCCTGGTCGGGCATAACAGCCAACCCGGCATTAGGTTATGCCGCCGATTTACTGATTCGTCAGGGGGGGACTGCGATCTTGGCTGAGACGCCGGAGATCTATGGCGCTGAACACCTACTGACGCAGCGTGCCATCAGCGATAACGTCGTAAACGAATTGATGGACCGTATTACCTGGTGGCAGGACTACGTAGCACGCAACAATGGTTCTCTGGACAATAACCCATCACCGGGTAACAAATTAGGCGGTCTGACAACCATCCTCGAAAAGTCATTAGGTGCAGTTGCCAAGGGCGGTACGACACCGTTAATGGGGGTGTTACGCTATGCTGAGCAGGCGCACACCAGCGGGTTCCTGTTCATGGATTCTCCAGGCTACGACCCGGCGTCGGTAACCGGACAAATTGCCTCGGGATGTAACCTGGTTGCGTTCACAACAGGGCGCGGTTCCACGTTTGGTAGTAAACCTGCACCGTGTATGAAAATTGCCACTAACACGGATATGTACAACACACTTACCGACGATATGGACATCAATGCCGGTACGATTGTTAGCGACGGTGATTCTGTCGCGGCCGTTGGGCAACGTATCTATCAGCAGTTGTTGTCAGTGGCATCTGGTTTGCCAACGCTGAGCGAGGAGCACGGGCTGGGTGACAATGAATTCGTTCCCTGGCAAATCGGCGCCACGATGTAGTACCGTGAAGGATCCGGCGTCGCCCAACTCTTTTATATGCATACTCTGATACTTGGCGCAGGCTTTAGCGGCCTGCGTATCGCCCAACACGCGCAGCGGCTTGGCAGTGTATGCGGAACGCGACGTTCGGTCAGTGCACTGGCAGACCTCAGCGCTCATAACGTGGATGGTTGCGTTCTCGATGGAAGCATCAGCGCAGACGTTGCCCAGCAGTTGGAAAAAGTTACGCATCTGGTGGTCAGTGTTGCACCAGATCGGCAGCCTCCATTGAACGACCCGATGTTGAATCTGTTGCGACCACTGACAGCAACACACCTACCTGCGCTGCAATGGATTGGAT
>CALKXZ010000145.1 GCA_938003775.1 uncultured Granulosicoccus sp.
TCAGAACCGCATTCACCAGCAAGGTAAAATAAAATCCATGCCCCTTCCGTAGCATCCGCGGAATCACCAAAAACATCGGCATCGTAGCCGGTGTACGACAAGCCAATGGTGTACTACCCGCTGAGCACATTAATGCTAGCCGGTATCCGGGATATTCTATTGATATCCACACCACGAGATGTGCCTTTATTTCAACAGCTGTTGGGAGATGGTAGCCAATGGGGTATCAATCTCAGCTACACGGTTCAGCCAT
This sequence comes from uncultured Granulosicoccus sp., assembly GCA_938003775.1. Taxonomy (GTDB): domain Bacteria; phylum Pseudomonadota; class Gammaproteobacteria; order Granulosicoccales; family Granulosicoccaceae; genus Granulosicoccus. Next base: position 254 of record CALKXZ010000145.1, read on the forward strand.
CGCCAGATGGCTTAGCACAATCGTTTATCTTGGGTGAGGAATTCATTGGTCAGGACAAGGTCGCGCTCATTCTTGGTGATAACATTTTCCACGGACAGGATATTGCAGGCCTGTTCGGCAATGCGTTATCACAGAAGGAAGGAGCCACGGTATTTGCCTATCGAGTCAGCGACCCTGAACGCTACGGCGTTGTCCAGTTTGACGCTCAGGGTAGGGCACTGGGTATTGAAGAAAAGCCAAAAAATCCACGTTCTCACTATGCCGTCACGGGCTTATATTTTTATGACAACGATGTCGTGTCAATTGCCAAAGGTATCCAGCCATCTCCACGTGGGGAGCTTGAAATAACGGACGTTAACAAACAGTATTTACAAGATGATCGGTTAATGGTGAAAACGATGAGTCGTGGCTTTGCCTGGTTAGATACAGGAACTGCTTACTCGTTACTGGAAGCCGGTCAGTTTGTCGAAACATTAGAGCGTCGACAAGGCTTGAAAATCGCCTGTCCAGAAGAGGTATCGTGGCGATCAGGGTGGGTTAGCGATGATGAGTTGCTGTCATTGGCAGCGCCACTGCTAAAAAATAGTTACGGTCAATACTTGTCTTCCTTATTACAGGAAGATGGCCAACATTCTCTATTACGCTTGGCCAGCTAATGCTCGGATAAGCTGTGCCTCTAACAACCAATTGTGCCGATCAGATGCTCGGTGTCGATCACCATAGTGGTTTTCTGATTTACCGTGGGTTGCTAACGCGCTAAAACCGTAACAACGAACGTTTGCGTGTGGAGCAATAGCGTTAAGTGTGCGTAGCACCAACAAACCTGAGCTGGGTGGCGCTTTCAATTCGTTCACTAATTCATACCATATACGGGGCTCGATCAAGCTCAAAGAGCGTGAAGGCTGTTTAGCTAAATTGATCCAGTAGCGAGAATCGCGTGAAAGTGGATGGATACTCGTCAACATTTGTGCATGAACGGATGCGCGTAGTTTGTGCGTGATGAATCCAGGCGATATCACCCACAGGTCTGTGCGTGTACCCACATCAACAGCCCATGTTTCTGACAGGTTGATCTGATTAAAACGCACCACCAGATCAGCATTATCGATGGCACCGCCCTGTTTCCTGTTCAAAATACTCGGTGCGTTGCCAACCACAGCGATTTGGCTAACCGGTGCATCATCAGGCGGGTTACTGATTTGATCCACGGTTGGTTTAACAGTGGCTAACAGGGAGTTGGCGAGCGTCGCTTTTACCAACAAGTTGTGCTGCAACTTGCTCTGCAGGCACTCAGGATATTGCCGGTATAGCCAATCCAATACGATCGGTAATCGCATGAGTGCACCACGTTGGGACCAACTGAATTGATCGGGGCCCAGCCGAGTAAGTCGATTGAACGCGCTGAGTGTATCGCCCAGTTGCAATTCGGCTGACAACAGTCGTAACTCTATCTTTGCGCTGTGTAAGTTGATATCACGCATGAGTGCATCAACTAAACTGATGTGTTGTGATTGAAGCCCGGCTAAGCAATGCTGGACCTCCAGAGCAAGTTTGATACTGCGGGTACTCGGGTGCTTGCGAGTGTATAGCCAACACGTTTCTGGCAAATCAGAGTGCCAGTTGCCTGAACTAAAAGCCTGCTGGAGCGATGCTAGAGACCGTGCAGTTGTCATTACATCAGTTCTATTTTAACGGTTCGCACAACACTAGCGACGTTGAAGCGGACGTAACCACGGGTGGCGGCTATCATTGAAAAACCGAGACGGTGATTCTCGGAACTTAGCCAATTTTCGATGACTGACATCAAGATGATTCATGAGACGCTTGCTGGCTGTGGGTGTCACTGTTAGGTTCGGTGGTGGAATGATAGCGCCTATGGAGTCACAATCGTACGTGCCATCGCTTTTTGTTACGTTCTCTTTTATAGCTGATTCAAATTGTAATTTGTCCACACTCAACCACTTCGCAATACACTGATGAAGTTCAGTCTTAGTTGTCATTGTGAGGCCGCCTAAGCCTTGTTTCATTTGCAATGCCGTTAACCAAGCATGCTGATCCACCTGCAGCCTATCGCGTGAACCGCCGTTCTTGAAGCGTTGAAGTGACTGTGAAAGAGGGTGATTGTCGTCCCATGTACCGGTAGGAGTATTTAACATAACAGAATCCACACACTCTGTTTCGTCACGCGCAAGTAGTGTATTTGATTTGCTGAGCATAGACAGGTAGCTACTGGGTATTGTTACATCAATGGCATTCACGGCTGCAAACGGCTTGTTCGATGCGCGCAGGTGCTCGGCTAATGCATTGGCTGTTGTAACCTCAGATGAGCAGCGAATGAGCACAGATAAGGTGGAAATTTCAGGGCATAGTGCCACAACGCGGTTTATGTCGGACGTTGTGAGAGTCTGTATCTGAGACGGTAGCAACAGAATGTGATTGTTATGATCAGCGGTGCTAATCTGGCTCTGCAGTGCGTCTGTTAGGGGGCGGAACTGTGCATAGTGAATATCCGCGTCAGGAACAGAACTGACTGCTGGGGGTTTAAATGGACCGCCTGCCAGGTGTGTGGCTGGCGTTTCAGGTAGTGTCTTAATAACGATGTCACGCCTTGTCAGAGAACCGGGGAACATCGGTGTTATGCGCAAGTTTGCAGGTTGGTTCGGATTATTACCCGGGGCAGCCAGTATCGTGGCTCCATGATGTGCTGTGAGTTCTATGCCTTCTTCTTTGATGGCTGGTTTTAGCGCCTCACGGATTGCTGCAACCTGCACCTTGTGTCTGTTACCAGGCATGTCATTCTTAATTGAATTATGCTGCGGCTGCATAATTGACTCTGCCCACATGACACATCCACTTAGTTATTACGTCTTTGGCGGTGTCTTGCATTGTGCAATGATTGCGCGCATAGGATTGCAAAGCTGTGTCTACGTTGCGAGTAAAGTCAGCCTCGTTAATATTTTGCAGTGCTGAACACCAGCCTTCTGCGCAATCAACAACGTGTAAGCCATTAACAGTATGCATCTGTAAATCATCATTAGCAGAGCATATAATCGGCACACCAAGTGCCGCTGATTCGATAAATTTTATATGGGACTTCGCACGATTAAAGCGGTTGTCAACCAACGGTGCAATCGTGGCTGTGCTGGATTGTATTAGTTGGGGAAGTGCAAAATAACTTACCGGTGGTAGGCGGCACACCTGTGAAGAAGGGAACAGTGTATTGTCGATAGTAATGTCACCCACCACTTGCAGTGTATTTTTTGTTTGCCTGCTTAACCATTCGGCAATCACGTTCTGCACTGTTTTAAAATCCTCATCGTGACTGCGTGAGCCTGGTAGGTAAGTTAATACCACCTTGTCGCTTTGTGCTGCTGGCAGATTTTGACAATGGGCGAGCCAGTAACGTGACAAACCGTTTCTGACCAACCTGACGGGTTTATCCTTGACGAACTCGTTCACCGATTCCAACAACGGTTGAGTTGATACGGTAATCTCGTCAAACAGCTTCAGCGCTTTACGGTGGCGACCAAACGTATGCTGTACCCGATCTATACTGGAAAATCCATTAACAACCAACGGAGCTTGATCAGCTAGCGCAGGGTTGAATATCAAGTCATCAAAATCGGCAACCAGAAGAATACGCTTTTGTCGTGCCCGGTTGATTAAGCGTTGCAGACGGGGCTCGTATCGCGGCCTGAGAACACTGATGATGTCGTAGCGCTCAATATGGTGAAACGACAAATCGGCCAGTGTGCTGACATCGGCCTGATGACCACTGGCGCGCAATTCTTCGGCAAGATTGAAGCAACGATATCGGGTAGAGCCATCACCGTATGGAGTCTGGTCGAACCGGGCCGTCGTAACAAACAGGACGTGCATAAATAATTCCAATGTTTGCCGTTGAATCGCATTTTCGTGACTACTTTGTGCAAAACACAGGCCATCAACTCACGGCAATTGCAGATGTTTTAGCAAAAATCTGCACTATTATCGTTATCGGGGCTAATCAGCGGCTGGGATGGTTTCGTGGCACCAAGGGGCTATATGCCAGCCACAGGCGTCCAGATTCAATGTCGGGTTCCAGGCAGGATCGTCTTGCAGTATCTGCTGCCAGCGCCGTTGCATGGTGGCAATCTCCCGGGAAAATCGTGCCGCTTTTTCAGGCGATTTGTCACTTCCGCGTGAAATGGATTCGTAATGGTAGAGCTTGGCATGTGGCGTGTAAATGTTGTAGTAACCGGCCTGCTGCACTTTTAAACACAAATCTATGTCGTTGAACGCTACCGTTAGTACCTGCTCATCGAGCCCGCCCACCTCATTAAACACGTGGCGTCTAACGGCAAGGCAGGCTGCCGTCACTGCGCTGGTATTCTGAGGCAACTTGAGTCGTTGCAGGTATCCGCTGTCGTCGGCATGAAAAAAGCGGTGAGCGCTTAAAGCTGCGCAAAATTTGTCACCTGAAGAACGTTCTGCAATGATTGCTCAGATG
>CALKXZ010000146.1 GCA_938003775.1 uncultured Granulosicoccus sp.
GCCGCCGGAGGAGCGCACCCTTGACATCAGTAGCCGTGAACTGGTGGCTCAGTGGCGCAAAGAGATTGGCGATATACCCGGAGCGAAGAACGTCAGTTATCGTGCTGAGATAGGCCGGGGTGGTAGTCCGGTCGATGTTGAAATATCCGGATTCGACTTTGAACAGATGCGCAGCGTTGCCACCGTCATAAAGACACAACTGGCACAGTATCCCGGCATAAGCGATATCACTGACACCTTTGAAGGGGGTAAAGAAGAGATTCAGTTAGGACTTAAGTCCGAAGGGCGGCGGCTGGGTATTACGTTAGCCGATATTGCAAGTCAGGTACGCAATGCCTACTTGGGTACTGAGGTGCAAAGCATTCAGCGTAACCGCGATGAGGTCAAGGTGTACGTGCGTTACCCTAAAGAGGAGCGTGTGTCGCTAGAACAACTGGAACGCCTGAGTATCCGCACGCCGACCGGTGAGAGCGTGCCATTGTTGAGTGTTGCGACATTTGATATTGGTCGTGGCTATGCCCAGATCCGACGCGTTGATAGACGCCGGACGCTGAACGTACAAGCCGACGTTAATAAACAGACGGCGAATGTAGAAGGCATAAAAGAGGAGTTAGCTGAGCTTGCCATAACGCTACAGCGCGACTACCCGGATGTGCGTGTTGCACTAGAAGGTGAGGCTCGTGAGCAGCGGGAGTCCTTTGCCAGCCTGCGTACCGGTCTGGTGTTTGTGTTGTTGGTGATCTATACCTTGCTGGCCATCCCATTCCGTAGCTATATTCAACCGCTGATGGTGATGGTCGTGATTCCGTTTGGGGTTGTTGGTGGGGTACTGGGGCACATGATCATGGGCATGTCGTTAAGCATCATGAGTTACATGGGGATGTTGGCGTTGTGTGGTGTCGTCGTCAACGATTCGCTGGTATTGGTTGACTGGGTGAATCGTCAGCGCAAACAAGGCGTTGAACTGTTCGATGCGGTGCGTGGAGCTGGGGTTGCACGCTTTAGGGCGGTTATTCTCACCTCATTGACAACCTTTTTCGGGCTGTTGCCGCTGATTTTTGAATCCAGTACCCAGGCTCAGTTCCTGATTCCCATGGCGGTGTCATTGGGCTACGGAATTCTGTTCGCCACACTGGTGACACTCATCCTGATTCCGGTGAATTACATGGTGCTGGAGGATCTTCGCAGACTGGTCGGCAATCTACTCAAACCCTCGGTTCAACAGCGGGTCAGTTGAGCGCGCAGATGACGATGACGTCGACGTAGTCTGTCCTGCACATGAATATCCTGCGCATTACGCATCTGCGTGCTGGTGGTTTCCAGCTGCTCTTCAAGCCGCTCTTGGCATTCGGCGTGTGCGTCGGCTGAATGCGGTGCAGTGTTGCTATCCGATGTGCTGTTAGTGACTGTCGGCTTGGCCGCCGCCAGCGGAGGCAGACTGTAAAACTCAGGGTTCTGTTGAGTGGGGTACACGGCTGATGCAACACTGGGCAAGGCTTGGCTAGCTTGGTTGGGTTGTTGGTTCAGTGAGGCACCGACCAGCGGGTCTGCCGGTGGTGCTGATGAACCGGTATAGGCGTTGGCGAGTTTGATGCGTTGACGTGTCTTTTCAAATGCTATTGAACAACCACCGAGCACTTGCAAAAAGTCATACGGGTACAATTCGCAACGCGTAGAGTTGCTACCGAATGCACCTATTTTGCACCGGTCGGTGGTCAATGTGATAACACGAGTGGGCTCAATCGTTTGATCGCCGTCAAAGGTATAAACATAGTCAATCAGGCTGACAACAAACGGCGATAAATTGTCCAGCCCGCCGTGATTGTTGTAGACAGATTCCGCCGACACTCCGCTGCGCATGCGCGTCACTGTGTCCACTGCCAACTGACGTGCGACTCGACAATCAAGCTCGTCCACTGCCACGGCTGAGGCGGTAATTTTCTGAGCGGATTCTTTCACTGGGCAAGCTATGCCTGAATAGGTAACGGCGCCAGTATCATCCACGCATTTATAAATGGCAGCGTTGGCCGTTGTCGACGTAAGACTGGCGCTTAACACCAGTGATGCTCCCATTAATAGAGTAGGGATCATCGAATGTGACAGGATCGGTACGAACCGGTTAACTCGCATTGTCACTGCCCTGAAAAAAACTAAAAGTCACAGTGCGTATATCGACACTTGGTTCGTCGATATTGATACGACCATGTAGCTATGTCAGCACCGCTAGGCTGAACGGGTCCACAGTTCAGGCATTATCACTGACCAGTGCAACCGGTACGTGCTCAGGGATCAGCAAATTCTGCGTAGCACCAGTGCCGCCATACCTTACGCCGGGATTCACTTTTGAGGGTACCCGGCGCATTAGTCTGGTGCTTAACGAAAAATACCTCCAAGGTTGCCAATTGGGTGTCTGTTGGGCGTGGTTTAGAATTCCAGCTGCGACACAGGTAATGGCCGAGTGACTGCCTGACGGTATTATTGCTATGCCCATCTACGCGGCCGAGATACTTGCGCCAACGGTATCCATCAAACAGTGGGTAATAGCGCTCGGGCGGTTGCCAGCTTGGATCACTGGAGGTTAGGGGATAGAGGTCTACCTGAGTGCCGTTACGCAGTTGACCCGGAATCAACACGTACGAGGAGGTGGTTAACGGGTAGGGGGCAAACATATCCCAGCGCTGATCAATCCTGGCAGCTCTTGCTACATGGTTAATGTGCTCAGGCATCAGCCCTCGGTAACGCGGCAGTTCATAAATATTAAATGCAGTAACCACATAGAAGAATCCGGCAGCAATGATCGACCCTGTGACAGTAGCTCGAGTACGTAGGGTTCTGTAAGGCAGCCATTGGCTGGTTAGGGTGCCCATGAAAGCGCGGTTGGTGGCCACCCAGCGATACAAGCCATTACCTAAACCCATCAGTGGTGGTAGGTGCATCAGCCACCCAATCGGCTTAAATGGCCATCGTTGCATGAACAGAAACGCCATGGCATGCCAGTGGGTGTAGGTGTTTGCATCCGGGTCGCTGACCACCCAGGAATTCTCCCGCTCCATGATCGGGAAAATAGCTGGATAACTCTGCGCGGGTAAAATCTTGACGTCCCCCGGTAGTAGAAAACAGCGCAGAATCAGGCACATTTTGAGGCAAAAACCGCAATCCTCGTCATAGAACATGCGTATCTTGGCCACGCGATTGCGCCGTGCTTGGTAGGCCTGGCTATCACGCAGTGACACCCACAATGCGCCGGGAATCAGCAGGCTCAGAGCCATGAAGTCAATGAACGGAAACAGACCGATGTGCAACATCAAAACGAATGCGACGTGCAGAGATGCGAGTAGCAGCAAACCGATAATACGAATCCGTGGCCAGAAAAACGGACAGAGCACCAACAGCGGGGCGATGAATTCAACCGCTAGTACGTACACCGTTGCCGGTTTGAGTAACAACGCAAATTGTGACATCCAATGGCCAATGGGGGTCGCAAAGTGTTGAAGGCTGAGCGCGTAGTACGCCGCATCAAACCGGGTAACCCATGCATCGCCGGTTTTCAACATGGCCGTAAAAAAATACAAATACAGAATCTGCAGGACAATAGCGATGGTTGCTATGGAGAAGTACGGTTGTAGCCCCTGACTGGGTGCGACCGGGGCATTGGGATTTATCGCTAATTCTGGCTGCAAAGCACTGTCGATCGAGTAGCGGGCACCCAGAGGCAGGAACAGCGCCCAAAAGCTCATGATGACCAGTAGTTGATCGCCGCCTTGCAATACCAGACCGTTGCGATTCAATAGCGAAGCCAACAACACGAATGAGACCACCGCGGCGAGTTTGCTTCGATAACCCGCCATCAGCGCTAAGGCTGCCATCGCCGCGAGTGCAAACAGCACAACCTGCCACCAAAGCTCGCCGCTAGCACTGTGCAGGCTCCAATGCCAGCGATGGGTCAACTCCAACCAGGCTGTCCTTGGCAACACACCATTGTCGGTGTAAAACGTGGACAGGTGTTGGCTACGTAACAGTAGGTCGACCAGAATCAACAGGCCAAGCAGTACTCTAAACAGGGCGATGGAGCGCAGGTCAAGACTGAATACGCGTCTCAATAGCGCTATGGAAGTATTCAAGTTCATGATCAGGCTGTTGTGTTGCTGGTCGGATCCTCTTCCGCGCTGACGGGTGCTAGTCGGCCAAAAGCGATCCACTGTGGATCTGATACCTGATCAATGTCCAGCAACACGCGACTGTGAATGAAGTCGGCGTCAAGAATGGTGCCTTGCCGATTTTGATACGGCCCGCTTCTTACTGCGACCCTGACCCCGGCGGCCAGTGCTGGTAGTCGTGTGCCCAGTACCTGCTGCTGGCGCGCCTCACTGGCAGCCAGCATCGAGCGCAACGCAACCAGGCGTCGTTTGCGCTCTCGGGGTGATAGACTGGATAAGTCGGCTGTTAGATCTTTCGGTTTTTGATGGACTGCATTCGGTGTGGCAGGCATCCGCTGGTTTGCATCCGATACACTGTGCATTGGACGGGCAGGCTCATCGTGCTCAGGCTTGTGCAGAGTCTGTATGTTGTCGTTTTTTTTCAACGCGCGCCAGAAGCGCTGATCGTCACTGTGCGTGGTTGACGGCTCCGTATTTTTCTTGTCAGGGTCCGGTTGATCCGGTGTTTTACCGCGTTTGGTCATTGATAGTTCGTGAAACAGCTGTCAGTTAATGGCTTTGCTCACTGGCAAGAAATTGCCAGGTTTCGACGATAGTATCTGGATTCAGGGATACGCTGGAAATTCCCTGCTCCATAAGCCACTTGGCCAAGTCTGGGTGATCGGACGGGCCTTGACCACAAATACCAATATATTTTTTCTGTGCGTGGGCTGCACTGATGGCCATCGCCAGCATTTTCTTGACTGCTGGGTCGCGCTCGTCAAAAAGATGTGCCACCAGGCCTGAATCACGGTCCAACCCCAGTGTCAGTTGGGTGAGATCATTAGAACCAATAGAGAAGCCATCAAAGCGGGACAGAAACTCCTCGGCCAGTATTGCGTTACTAGGCACTTCACACATCATGACAATGCGCAGCGCATTCTCGCCACGTTGCAGACCGTGTCGCGCCATCAGTGCCAGGACCTGATCGGCCTCGTCCAGAGTACGCACGAACGGTACCATGAGCTGTACGTTCGTCAGGCCCATGACATCGCGTACGTGTTTGAGTGCACGGCATTCCAGCGCGAAGCATTCTTCGAATGAGGAGGAGAGGTAGCGCGATGCACCGCGAAAGCCAATCATTGGATTCTCTTCATTAGGCTCGAAGAGCTGGCCTCCTACCATATTCGCGTATTCATTCGACTTAAAATCTGACAGCCGAACGATCACCGGGTGCGGGGCAAAAGCTGCAGCCAGGGTTGCAACACCTTCGATCAGTTTGTCCACATAGAAGGTTTCAGGATCAGCGTAACCTGCCACGCGTTGTGCAATCTGCTGCTGTACCTCCTCTGGCATGGCATCGTGGTTAAGCAATGCCTTGGGGTGAATACCGATGGTGTTACTAATGATGAATTCGAGTCGCGCCAGACCGATACCATTGTGCGGTAGCTGACTGAAGCTGAACGCGCGTTCGGGATTGCCGACGTTCATGGTCAACTTAAAAGGCAGCTCGGGCAGTGCATCCAACTGTGTTTCAGTGATATTGAATTGAATCTGACCCTCATAGATAAAACCGGTGTCACCCTCGGCGCAACTGACTGTCACTGATTGTCCGTCACGTAACTTAACGGTTGCATCGTTACATCCGACCACGGCAGGCACACCGAGTTCGCGGGCAATGATGGCCGCGTGGCAGGTGCGACCACCGCGGTTAGTTACGATAGCAGCGGCCCGCTTCATGACCGGTTCCCAATCGGGGTCGGTCATGTCAGTGACCAGAACATCGCCGGTCTGTACACTGCCGATCTGTTCGATGCTGTCGACCACACGAACCGTTCCTGCTCCAATTCGTTGACCAATACTACGACCGGTGACCAACGCTTGTTGTTGATGTGTTGCCAACTGATAGCGCGTGATTATATTGCGGTTACTGCGTGATTCCACCGTCTCTGGCCGGGCTTGTAGTATGTACAGTTGTCCGTCGTTACCATCTTTGCCCCATTCTATATCCATGGGACGTCCGTAATGCTGCTCAATGGTGAGCGCCATACGGGCCAGCGATTGCACATCGTCGTCATTGAGTGAAAAGCGCATCTGATCGTCTAGAGGGACATCGATGGTGTCCACAGCGGTTGCCTGGCCATACACCATTTTGATGCGTTTTGCACCGCGGCTGCGTTTGAGAATGGCGGGGCGTCCCGCTACCAGAGTAGGCTTATGCACATAGAACTCATCGGGGTTAACTGAGCCTTGTACGACGCATTCACCCAGCCCCCACGAGGCGGTAATAAAAACTGCGTCGCTGAACCCCGATTCGGTATCGATGGAGAACATGACACCGCTAGCGCCAATGTCGCTACGCACCATTTGCTGAATGCCAGCAGATAAGGCGACATCAGCATGCGCAAAGCCTTGATGTACACGGTAGGAAATAGCACGATCGTTATACAGTGATGCAAACACTTCACGTATGCGCTGCAGTACATCGTCCAGTGTCTGGACGTTCAAAAAGGTCTCTTGTTGACCAGCAAATGATGCTTCGGGAAGATCCTCCGCAGTGGCAGATGAACGAACAGCCACTGAAACCTGGCCCCCCGCACTGTCACTGATGCTGTGCCAGGCCTTTGATACCGCATCGACCAGGCCTTCAGGTAATGGGGTGTCGATGATCCATTGACGGATCTGTGCTCCGGTACCTGCCAGCGCATCCATGTCGTTAGTATCCAGTGACGTCAGTAGCGCGTTAATTTTTGTATCCAGGCCACTGTCTTGCAAATGGTCGCGAAAAGCATCCGCTGTCGTGGCGAATCCATCGGGCACGTTAATGCCAGCATTGGCCAGGTTGGCTATCATCTCGCCCAACGAGGCGTTTTTACCACCTACAGTGGGCACATCGTGTATGCCTAGGTCTTTGAACCAACGAATATACTGAGTCACGTTATTTCCTTTTTATGCGCTTGATTGGTGAAAGATGAAGCGCCCCTGATAGGATAGCGGCACCGTACAGACTTACTTGCAAGTTATGCCCAATTCAATGAAACGAACCGCGTTTGTTGTTTCAGATCGTACGGGCCTAACCGCCGAGGCGATGGCCCACAGTTTGTTGAGTCAGTTTCCAGGAATCGATTTCAACATAGAAACGTTTACGTTTGTTGATACTGCTGCCAAGGCCTCTGAGCTGGTCTTACGTTGCCTGCAAATTCGCGATAGTACAGGGTCTGCACCACTGGTATTTTTGACCATGGTGAATGATGATCTGCGCGCGCAGTTTACCGAGGCTAACATTGGTGTCTTTGATCTGTTTCAGACGTTTATTGGCCCGATGGAGCAACGACTGGGGGTTAAGTCATCGCACACGATTGGTAAATCACACGGCGTCCAGGATGAAAAAGCCTATACCTCGCGAATAGCGGCAGTGCATTTTGCTCTGCAAACTGATGATGGTATGGATACTGACAATTACCGTAAAGCTGACCTGATTATTGTCGGTGTTTCACGCTGCGGCAAGACGCCCGTATCGTTATATTTGTCATTACACTACGGACTGTACGTGTCCAACTACCCGTTGACTGACCACGAGCTGGGCAGTAAGGATCTACCTAATGCATTGCAAGCCTTTAAGCACAAACTCTTCGGTTTGACGATTGATCCGTATCGTTTGTTGCAGATACGACAGCAGCGCTATCAGGCGTCCTCCTACAGTAACGCTGAAACCTGTCAGAGAGAGATTGCGCAGGCAGAGAATTTGTTTCGTGCAGAATCTCTACCGTATTTAAATACCACGCGAATGTCCGTTGAAGAGATTGGTGCGATGATCGTCAATCGCACCAAAACCGGTAATCGTTTGTAGTATTGCTACGTGTTCAATACGTGATTAAACAACGTCAGCCGACTGGTTCGTTATTTGGGTTGATCAACATACCGTAGATACGGCTTAACCTTGCGAAATCCCTGTGGGTATTTTTTCTCCGCGTCTTCATCGCTTACGGCGGGGACAATAATGACCTCGTTGCCATCCGTCCAATTGGCAGGGGTTGCCACTTGGTGTTGTGCCGTGAGTTGCATAGAGTCAATAACACGCAGTATTTCATCAAAGTTACGTCCTGTGGTCATTGGGTAGGTCATAATCAGCTTGATGCGCTTATCCGGACCGATGATATAGACCGAGCGAACGGTGGCGTTGGTGGCGGCTGTGCGTCCCTCAGAAGTACCGGAGATATCAGTCGGGAACATGTCGTACGCCTTGGCCACTGCCAGGTCAGTGTCCCCGATCATGGGGAAATTAACCTTCGCGCCCTGAGTTTCATGAATGTCCTCTGCCCACTGCGCGTGGTTATCGACAGGATCGATACTCAACCCAACGACTTTGCAGTTGCGCTGCTCAAATTCTGGCATCAGGTGAGCAACGGTGCCCAGTTCCGTGGTGCAAACCGGCGTGAAGTCTTTTGGGTGAGAAAATAACACCGCCCAACCATCACCAATCCAGTCATGAAACTGCATATCACCCTGGGTGGTTTTTGCATGGAAATCCGGTGCTACATCATTGATTCTCAGGGACATCGTGTTTACATCTCCAATTAACTGATTGATCACAGATTGTACTCAAGAAACCGATAAACAGGCCGCTTTGAGAACCAGGCCAAATTTTTTAGGTGTCTTGTGTGACTCAATCGTGCTTCAGCGCTCATCGTTCGCTGTGGATAGCTGCTGCGGCTGCTGCGGTGCTGGCTGTGTGGCTGAGCGTGGCGCCAAGTCCGGCGCAAGCGGCGTCAGACTCGCCTGAGGCGATGACGTCCGTGCGCGTGGTCGAGGGCGATATTCTGGTTCCCGCAGTGTCTCAACGACGAACGGTCGGCGTCTCCAGTCATCGTCAGCTGTGGCCTGAGGGTATCGTTCCCTATCGGATTACGGCTGGACTATCGCTCCAGAGCAGGCGAGCCATTGCTGAAGCCATAGCGCACTGGAACCGCGTAAGCGGCATTACTATTCAACCGGCGGCTGCAAACGATACAGACGTTGTTGTTTTTCAACCCGGTACGGGCTGTGCCTCGTGGGTGGGTCGTCGCGGTGGTGAGCAGGAAATTTGGGTTGCGCCGAATTGTACGGCGGGCAGCATGATGCACGAAATCGGGCATGCCTTGGGTTTGGAGCACGAGCACACGCGAGCAGATAGAGACCAGTACATCACCATCCATTGGGACAAGATTCACCCCGAAAAACGTCATAATTTTAATGTGGCACCCACAGGTTCCCGCATTCTCGGTGATTACGACTATGGGTCGATCATGCATTACGGCGCTACCAACTTTTCGGTAGACGGCAGTGCAACTATCTCTGCCAATTACCCGGTATTGGTTACATTGGGACAACGCCAAGCACCCAGTGACGGGGATATCCAGGCCATTGCACAGCTATACCAGTCTGACCTGTCCCTGGTTGCACGTGTTCAACCTATCAATACTGGCGCGGAGATTTCGCTGCACGTGAGTGCTTTGCAGGTGCAGGGTGCGCACGACATTGAACTAACCGCGCAGCTGGGTGACGCCCGTTTACATGACTACAGTGGCAGTGGCTGGTTATGCAGAAATGCATCGGCTAGCACCGCGGTGTGTGAGTTGGATCGCTTGCCCGGAAGCGCCAGCAGTACCCTGTTACTTCGCGTTGCAGGACTGGTGAATCAGGCACAATTTCAGGCGCAGGTAAACGCTAAAACACCGGATGAAAACGGGGAGAACAACCGCGACGGTATCGGTGATAGCTCTGCACCTGAGACAGTGCCTGCAACCGCTGCGGCGCGCTTTGACGACAGCCCCGTGCTTTCATCAGGATTTGGTGGATCGTTAAGTCCACTATGGCTGGTGCTGCTGTTATTGAGATTGCAGTGGTTGGCCCGTCAGCGGGTCTATAGGTAATCCGGTGACCGGATCAAACGCCTCAACCGATGGATTCTGCCCGGGGACATCCACTGGCTGACCCGCGGCATCGTTAGTGGCGGCATTGGCAGCATCGCGTGCTTGTTCTGAGCGGTTGGGGTCGCGTAGTGGCGCCCCGTCATCAGCTTGGCTGTTTCCTTGCTCAGTGATGAAGACCTCGTCAGCGGGTGAACCACTGGGTAGAAACTCCTCTGAACCTGCCGACGGTCCAGCGGGCGCACCATCGCTCATCATCAGAACCACTTCGATGACGTCGCTGTTTTCATTTTCTCCGGATTTAACCAACATGTTATTGGGACTGAGTTTGGTTAAAGCTTTCTCGAGTGGCTCGTTCACAATATCAATATTGACCAGCTCTTCTGTGTTACCGGTGATAACCACGTTGATACCCAGTTCGTCACTCAGCACTTCTGCCAATCGACTCACCGAGGCGTTGCTGGCTTGCACGGATAACAGGCCGTCCTGTTGGCTGACCTGCACGTCCTGCTGAGCGCGGAGCGGTGCGCTGCTGAGCAAAGCGATCAGTATTGTCAGTAGGTGTAACTGGTTTATGGCGTGAAACATGAGCGTTATCCGAATGGGGCTAGCAAGAGTGTAAGGCCCGTAGCGCTCCGCAGCATGGCAAAGTGGTAAGAACTGGCGTATTTTGGCTCTCCAACATCTGCGTTCAACGCCTGTGTTCCGCTGATCTTAGTGTCTATCATGCTTATTTTATCGAGCGAGCAGCGTTTTGCGCTGTACTACGCGGCGCTGTTCAGCTCAATTGGGTCTATTGGACCGTTCATGGCTGTGTGGCTGAATCATGCCGGTGTGTCGACCTCCATGATTGGTGTGATTATGGCGGCACCCTCCATCCTGATGCTGTTTACTACCATCAAGCTTGGTCGTTGGGCCGATAGTCTGGTAGATCGACGCAGCGCCATCATCACCGGTAATTGGATCATTCTGGTTGTGCATCTGCTCCTGTTTGTGCACACCGGGTGGTGGCTGGTGCTATTGGTGTGGTCCATCAGCGGTGTGATCATGTACGCCAAGGTGCCGGTGACCGATGCAGCCGCGTTAAGTCTGACGCACCGAAATGGCAGCGACTTTGCCCAGATTCGTCTGTGGGGTTCTGTCGGCTTTATCGTGGCGATCACGCTGGCAGGTTATGTCTATGAGCGATGGGGAATTGCGCTACTGCTGGGATTTTTGCTCGCTGGTAATCTGTTGCGCCTGTCTTTGGCCTATTGCTTACCGCGTTTTGCGCGACCAGTCTCGGGCGCGACAGATCAGTGTGACGATGCCGCTTTCAGCGCATCGAGTGATTCGCTGTATCAGCCCGGTATCCTATTGACCCTGGCCGGGGCGTCATTGATCAACGCATCGCATGCCATGTTCAACACATTTGGCATACTCAACTGGACCCAGCAGGGCTTGTCCGAATTCGTTTCCAGCCTCGCCATCGCCACTGGTGTGGTGTCCGAAATATGCCTGATGTGGCGATTCCGGTCATTGACGCATCGATTTTCAGCCAGAGGCTGCCTACTGGTGGCGGCTGGCTGTGGCGTGCTGCGTTGGTCTGTACTCGCCTCGAACCCCGCCGTAGTGTGGATATTTGCCGCACAACTTTTACACGCTGTGACCTTTGCGCTGATGTACCTGGCAACAGCCAGCTTCATTGCCAAACGGGTGAGTGAGGCGGATGCGGCCAGAGGTCAGTCGCTCTCGGCGACCATGGCCACCGCCTGTATGGCCGCGGGCACGTTTATTACCGGTTGGCAGTTTGAGCAATGGGGCGCCAGTTTTTATTGGGTCATGGCGATGATCTGTATCGCCGGGGCGGCGCTGTTAGGCGCCAGTTACCTATTTGCGCTGGATGACTGACTGCGCGCCCGTACCAAGTTCATTGCTTGGCGTAGGCCTGAATAAACACGCCAACGAATGAGGACTATTCAAAAATTTGGACAGAGCGGGCATCGGCAATTATGAATAGTCTAGCTCTAGTGTCACTTTTGGCGCGATCGGACAGTTACTATGTGCTGGCAGTTAAGCATCGGCTGCCCGCAACACCCGCGAGGGGTTTAGAATCTGGCCGCTAGGCGAGATGAACACTTGAGTATTGAGCACACACCCATGAAGCGCTTTTCCGGTTTTGGCCTGATCAAGCAGGCATTCAGGCATCAGGAACACTGGCAGCGGATGTGGCGTAATCCGACGCCCAAAAAGCACTACGACATTATTATCGTTGGTGGTGGTGGGCACGGTTTGGCAACCGCCTTTTACTTGGCCAAGTTGCACGATAAGGTCAATATTGCCGTCATTGAGAAGGGTTGGATTGGCGGTGGCAATACGGGCCGAAACACCACCATTGTCCGTTCCAATTACCTGTGGGATGAGGCGGCCCAACTCTATGAGCACGCCATGCAGTTGTGGGAAGGGTTGTCACAGGAACTGAACTACAACGTTATGTTCTCGCAACGCGGCGTTATGAACATGGGACATACGCTACAAGACATGCGTGATATCCATCGAAGGGTTAATGCCAACCGACTCAACGGTATTGATGGCGAGGTACTGGATGCGCAGCAGTGTGCTGAGATAGTGCCCATTATGGATT
>CALKXZ010000147.1 GCA_938003775.1 uncultured Granulosicoccus sp.
CACGCGTTAGTACCGGCAGTATCGGCACAAAGCAATTCATTGGTCTGCAACCCTTTCGTACCTATGAGATTAAGTTTGTCCCACACAGTTTGCTGGGTAATGGTCTTGCCGATGATCGGTATGAATTCACCGTGTTTCCAGGTACAGTCCATAGAATTGACATGCAAGCGCGGCGTGAAGTGTTGCTGATAGCTACCCTGGTTGACGACAAAGGCAACTTGTTGGTGGATGCCTTGTTGAAGACCGAAAGAAACGCGCTGCTGGTCGACCGAGATGGCATATTGCAAGCCGAAGTACATGCCGGTGAATGGCTAACTATTCGCAAGAGCGACAGCAGTACGTGTCAGATTCAGGTGCCTCAGAGCGATGATGAGGACGTTATTATTCCTGATGAACCCATGGTTTGCCAGTAATAGTCTGTACAACTATTACTGGCATCAGAATTTGCTGCGTTGTTGCGGCAGGTTAATAGCTGACTTTTTCGTTATTCAAGCCTACTGATTTCCATACCTTGACCGGGTATTGGGTGGCACTGCCGGTACGTGGCAACGCTACCGAGTAGCTTTCACCGGCGTAGAGTCGATTTGGCTGCAGTTCGATGCAATCACCACCGTTACTATCACATTGCTCGATCTTGCGTAACAGAACGTTGGTGTTGCCGTGATTGGTGAATGATATGCGTTGCGCGCTACGTGACACTTCAATGTCTGGTTTTAGTTTGTCCGGTCGTGACAGTAACAATAAATCGTAACCCACCAGTACCTTTATGGCAGAGGATTTTTTGTCTGTTCCTGCCTGGTCGATCTTGACTGAACCGGTATACGGTCTAACCGCTAGTCTGAAAACCCTGTCTTTATCAGTCGCTGGCTTCCGGAGGATGACTCTCATACGCCTGCGTTCTCCAGGTGGAATCAGCAGTTGCCGCGGACTGACAATTAGAGGTGATGTTCGAGGGTCTTCAAGCTCGACACGCTGTGCATTGTCTGACTCTGGATTGATAATTTCGGCAACCTTTAAATCCAGATATACCTTGTTTTTGCCAGAGTTGACGATTTCCACGTCCTGCACTTTTGCCGCTTTTGAGAACTCAATAACCGAGCGACTGACCGATATCTGAGCCTGAGCGACAGACAGTAGCTGCGAGCAGGTAAGCAAGAGTAAAGCTGAGGTATTGACAATTATGTTTGTTTTCATACCGCGTTTGTATAGTGAATGACTGATTGAGCGCGATGCGCCATGATCGAGAATTGAGTTGTCCCTTAAATCCTAGCGGTTCGTGCATGTCTATCTGTAGGCGCTCCTAACTATCTGACTAATTGGTGGTGCCTGGCTGCGCGGACGTTGGCATTTGATGTGTGATGAAGTCGCAATTCCAGTTGCCGGAATGTTTAATGGCAACGATTAATGAGGTATTCCTAGTGTGCGATGCTGCACGCAAAAAAATACTTGTGTGACCGGTATCGATCTATAGACAGGCGCACTGAAAACGGCAAATTGAAGCGCCGATATCAATCACACATCAGCGAGGCACACAACGCGGTTCTACTGCGTTCAACTTCACTTAGCTTCGCCTGGTATACGTACTATAATCTGGCAACTTTGGAAACATCGTAAATGAAAGCATTCAACAAAACACTTCTGGTAGCGGCTCTTACACTTGTCGCGTCCGGTTCAGTTACTGCAGCCTCCGACGGAACATTAGGAGATACTTCCACAGGGTCTTCCGTAGTAACCATTATAAAAGACGACGCAGTTCAGCTTTCAAATGTAGGTGACCTTGATCTGGGTAAATTTTCCAGCGTTGCAGTAGATTTAACCGCTTCAGATGATGTATGTGTATTCAATTCTACAGCCAACTATAAAGTGACTGTAAGCTCCGCAAATTCAGCGTTTGAGCTTTCTAATGGTACTGAATCTATTCCGTATCAACTGACTTGGCAGGATGATGTTGCGGGTACCGCCTCTTCATTGTCACACGCAACGGCCATGGTCGGTCAGTTTGGCGATCGAAGTAGCCCAAATTGTGGCGGTGGAACCAACGCAACATTCGAAGTTACCGTGGCTTCGGCAGATTTTAATAGTGCAGCGCCAGGAACCTACGTTGATACCCTTACATTGATGATTGAACCTGAATAAAGACAGTGAATGAGCGTCGTGCAGTTGTCTTGATTTCAGGCATCGGCAGGCGGTTAATTTAAATGCCTCGGAGACAATGGACACAGTTTTTGCCGTTGTCTCCAGGTTTCATTCAATGCCTATTCAAGGTCAATGGTGAATGGTTGCGATGAACAAAATCCATTCAAATAAGGTAAGGCGGTGTGTTGTAGTTCTGGTTGTGTTGTTTACGTTAATTCTGCAGACGGCATCAGCTAAGGCAAGTTCGGCAAGTGTCGAAACAAAGCTTAAGCTTGATCGAACGGAGTCTGCCAAGATCAGTAATATTGATGACTGGCTGATCGGTGTATACACGGCAGCGGATTCTATCAATAATATTCAGTACAACTGGGATTGGCAGTGTGCCTATACCTCTACAGGAACTTATCGCGTAGAGGTAATCAGTCAAAACGGTGGTTCTAAACTGACGCTGGAGAGTAGTGCCGGTGATCAGATGGATTATTGGATCTATGCGTATGTCAGACGAGGTAATAACTATGTACTTTCAGGTCATACTACACCGGTCATTAATCTTAATGACTTGAGTGGCAGCCAGTCTGAAACGTGCGCTGATGAGCGATTTGCAGGTACTAACTTGTGGTTTGCAGCGTTGGTCAGGCCAGCGGCTTTTAATCCAGCCCCACCGGGAATCTATCGCGACAGCGTGACATTGATGGTCAGTCCAGAATGAGTTTGACTATTAATCAATGACCGGGCGTAAGTACATAGCCAAAGCACTGATAGTGCTAATCCTGTTAGGGATATGTCCAGTGGGATTGCAGGCGGCCAAAATCGATATCAGAGAGGATTTCGATTTTGGTGCCTGGTCTCCATTAGTATCGCGTTGGAAGAAAGTTGTACCAGTTTGTATCTGGGATGAGTCGGTGAGCGAGACATCATTTAAAGTGGTGGCAGGCGGTAGTAACAGTTCTCGCCGTTTTCGACTGAAGAACGATATAAACGACAAAATCGCCTATAGGGTACACTGGCGTGATAGTAACGCATATACTTCCAAAGAGAGGTTGAAGGCGAATGTCAGTTCCAGCCAAATATATAAAAGCAATGATACGAATCGTTGCCAGAGTGGTCCTACCGGGTTTGTTGAAGTAACGATCAACCGCAAAGCATTAAATGAAGCGGCGCCTGGTATCTATTCAGATACACTGTTTGTCATGATTAGTGCGCTTTAGCGCAGCCTGTTGTTCTATCTCCACTGGTTCTCGGCAGTCCACCTTTCTTGTTCGTACATGCTGAGTTTTAAACATACCGAATTGTTTAAATTAATGAGAAAGTTAGGTGGGTCTCAAAAAGCCTGTAAAAACGCTGCACTTGATGACCGATAAACAATAGTAAGCACGAAGCAGAAATCACAGGTTTCCACAAACAACTTCTGCGATTAGTCAAGATACTGAACTAAAGCGTGCTCAAGAATTTTGTACGATTGATTGATTAGTAGTTGAGTAGGTCAGTAATAACGTTTTTATGTTTTGGCAAAACCATTGAAAAGTGGTGACGCAAAGCTTCCGGTCTACGGGATGGATATCCTACGATAGCGGGGCCGCCAGACTCACACTCTTGTGACTCTGATATGTACACGCGCAGCCGCGCCTTGTGCATCTGGCGGTCCCATTCGTTGGCCGAATAAGCAACAAAACACGAAGTTTTAAGGCAAAGTCACCCTTGGGTGATAATGCAAAGCTTCCGCTCTTATGGGTGTCGATCCCAGGATAGCGAGGCCACTGAGTGTGTTGCCAGATGCACTTGTACAAAGTACTTTCCTGGTGAAGCGGGAAACAGTAGCCTTAGCCACCTGATCGAATCTTATCTGACGGAATCTGCACAGTCTGTTGGCAAAACCATCGAAAGGTGGTGACGCAAAGCTTCCGGTCTAATGGATATTAATCCTATGACAGCGGGGCCGCCGAGATATACATCATGTATATTCGTAGTAGCCAGTTAATTTTGGTTACATAGTGAGATGAGTCATCATCGGGCGTTTGCGTGCTCTTCAGCATTGTGTTTCATCGTGTATCGTTGTGATACACAGGTCGAAATGGTCTGCAGAGTCGAAGGGGCGCACGATGTCACAGGTAGCGAAAACAGTTGTAAACCAGATGCCGGGTGTAGGCACGTTCATGGCTGTATTGTTAGCAGCAAATGTGTCAGTCGGCTACTCAGCCACTTCAACAGGTACTTCGCATGTCGGCGTAACAAAATACGCATCGCTGCAGGTTAGTACTCTGGAGACAGACCAATTGACTGGTGACCAGACCGGTCAATCCATGCACTCTCAAACCTGTCTGCGGACAGGTAGCGAACCACAGCCGTATCGGATGAGTGCATCAAGTCTGGGAGGGCAGGTTGGATTTCAGGTGCTGGATACTACAAAAACTCATCACATTGGCTACGAAGTTGTGTGGTCTGATAAGGGTGAGGATTTTCGTTTGTCTGACAGTCGTGATATGACAGATGTGCTGCAGGCAGATGCTTTAAATGATTGTGACAACCATATGTTGTCAATCGAATGGGATAAGCACAACTACGTGACAGCGACCGACGCGGCATACACAGATACACTGTCGCTAATATTCGTTATTGAATAACCACTGCCGGTTTTTAGGTGAGTCTGCCGAAATTTTATGCATCACTCGTGTATAACTCCGTTTAGCGTGCGCTTCGGCTGACATGCCAACGCATTCCCAGGCTGAGCGAGATGTCTGTTTCGTAGTCTAATACGGCGTACAAACGAATACGTCGCAGAGGATACACAAGACCTGCTGCCAGATGAGCCTGGATTTCTGATTCTTCTCGAGAGAATTGCTGGTCAGCCGCCTGATCAATATTGAAATCCTGATCCAGACGATTGTTTATCACGCCAAGTGACAAGTAACCGGTTAGCCCGTTATCGCGCAAGGGTGTCTTGGGGCTGAGAAGCAGCGCCAGTTCATGGCTTCGAATGTCTCTGCTGACATCGACCTGTCGACCAGAAAGTGCCAGAAAATCATCAACATCAGTAGTGTCTTCGTGTACTGATAGCTTAAGCGCTGCACTGAAATTACGCCAGTCTGGCAGCCCGGCATAGAAAAGTCCGTACCCAAGACCATTACCTGAAAAGTTAACCGACTGGTTGACAGCAATGTTATCCAGTTCGCTATCAATTGTGCTGACATCAAAGAAAAAGACAAATCGATCTCCAAGCTTCGGCAGGCTAAATCGTACGGCTGCACGTTGAGAATCGGACTGGGTACGATAATTCACATCTAATGTCAGTTCTTGGAATTGTTCACTGTCAAAGGCTTGTCCGTCTACCGGGCTTATTGTCTGTGCGATGGTGGCTGTTGGTATAAATACTGCCAGACAAAACAAGACAATACGACTCACAAATGTTCGGTGCCTGTGCGAACTCGCATAGTCCTGGTATGAGTGTCGTTTGGTGTCTTTCATTGCCCTGTGCGTCATGTTCCGGGTGAAAATCTCTGAATAGGTCAGTGCAAATGAATGAGAACTTACGCACGGTGCGTGCCAGACATATTGCCGCAATTGCCTTCATTGTCCTGGCATTGGTACTGGGCTTGTTGTACTACATATCGTTCCGTGATACGGCTGTGTTACTGGTTGCAAGTTGGACTCCGTGGCTGAATTTACACAACCTGGCTGTGGTATCTGTTCGTTTGCCAGAGCATTCTGTGTGGCAAAGTATTCCTTCTTTTTTACACGCATTTGCCACATTCCTGGCGGTGCAGGTGTGGGTCTCTGGTGCCCCTGATTCACGCAGCTATTGCAAGTTGCCAACACTGTTATTACTGCTGGTTCTGG
This sequence comes from uncultured Granulosicoccus sp., assembly GCA_938003775.1. Classification (GTDB taxonomy): domain Bacteria; phylum Pseudomonadota; class Gammaproteobacteria; order Granulosicoccales; family Granulosicoccaceae; genus Granulosicoccus. The sequence goes on from CALKXZ010000147.1 coordinate 5,971, forward strand.
AGGCAGTATTGGGGTACTCCACCTGGCTGGATGCCTTGGCCATTGTTGTCGGATTGTGTGCAGCTGAGCTATTGGCGCACTACCTTGGACTGAGCACACAACGTTTACAGGACTCAACGGTAGGTTTCAGGCTGCCGGATTTGGCTGTTATTGTCAGTGCATCTTCACTACTGGCTGTGGGGTCTGACTACGGAGACGACATTGAATGCGCGCGGTACGATGACAGTGGCGGAAGCTGCATTGAATACAAGCGCGCAGCAGAACCGGTCTATATGAGTTATCAACGTCTGCGAGAATCGGTGCAAGTGCAGGCGGCTCGTCCACCGGATCGTATCGGTCGTGTATACCTGTATGAAGGGTATATCTTTCTCAATGAAGTTAACGAAGGTATTCATGTGATAGATAATGCTGACCCCACTGAGCCTGTCAATATCGGCTTCATCCAGATACCGGGCAATACCGAAATAGCTATACGCGGAAACTATCTCTACGCAGACAGCTATATTGATTTGGTGACGCTTGATCTGAATGACCCAGGTAATGTGCAGTTGATTGACCGTCAGCAGGATGTATTCCCGTATGAGGCTACTCAGAATATTCCGTACAACATCAGTTTTAGACGTTTTGATATTGATCAGCAGCAGGGTGTTGTTGTGTCATATCGACTCAGTGGGAGCTAGCCGTATGAAACTGTCGAAAAAATATGCCGTCGCAATGACTCTCGTACTGGGTGGTTTATTAACTGCCTGTAGTGATGGCAGCACGGAAGGGGGTAGCGGTGGTGATCTGATAACCGGGACTGCTGGGTCGACTGCCAGAATGACCATTGCCGGTGATTATCTCTATGCCATTGCTGGTAGCCGTGTGCAGTTGTTTGATATAACAACACCGCAGACGCCTGCACCGTGGACACAAGTTCAGATCGACTGGAATATCCAGACTTTGTTTCCCTATAATCAGTACCTACTGGTGGGAGCCGCTAACGGCGTACATATACTTGATAACTCCGATCCAGCGTCGCCACAGCAGGTCGGCGATTTCCGACATGCAACTGCAATTGATCCTGTTGTTGCGCAGGATGACGTCGCTTACGTGACTCTAAAGCGTGATACTTCCAGGCCAGGGCCCGGAATCGCCAACCAGATGAACGTGGTGGACATTCGCGATGTCACAAACCCGCAGCTGCTCGATACAATCCCGATGCAAGGACCGGCTGGTCTTTCGGTACAAGGGCAGCGTTTGTATGTCTGCGATGGTGTGGCGGGTCTAAAAACCTTCGATATCAGTGATCCAGTTAACCCTGTTGCCATCGATGCACTCAATGGTGTTGATTGTCGTGATGTGATAGCACTGAATGAGCAACTCTATGTGATCGATGAGCGTGGTTTGTCTCAGTACGATTTAACGACCGGTAAACCGATGCTGATGAGCACCGTAGATGCTGAGCCGGTGGTGTACGTTATTAATCAATAGCCATGCTCGCAGAAGACATAAAAATTTACGAAATACTCAAGAGATTTTGCCCAAATATAGTGACATAGAGGCGGTCGATTGGCTCTTTGTGTATCCTAGGCAGGCTGTAAGTAACTCACTGTTGCGCTCTTGCGCAACGCAAACTTCTAGATTGATTATGAGGACTGCTAAATGGATCTGTTGAAAATGGGTCAGGAACTTCTGGGTGACAAGCTGGGTGATGCCGGTGGCATCATGGACGCCCTGTCGGGATTAACAAGTGGTGAAGGTCTGGACATCGGCGGCATCACTGATAAGCTGAAAGAGGGTGGTTTGGGCGATCAAGTCTCCTCATGGCTTGGTGATGGTGAAAACACGCCGGTTTCGGCAGAGCAGTTAACCGATGCACTGGGCGCCGATAAAATGGGCGAGATGGCCTCAAAGTTGGGCGTGGACGCTGGTTCGGCGGCGGAAACATTGTCTCAGGCAATGCCATCATTATTTGACAAAATGAGCTCAGGGGGTAGTTTGCTGGAATCTGTCACCGGTGGTGGTAACCCACTGGATATGGCAAAAAACCTACTCAATAAGTAATCAGTAACGTACGTAGCAGGTCGGTCTATCTCTGACCGACCTGACTTTTTGTCTAGTTGTCCAAAGATCACCTTCTGCGATTCAATAGGAACCAGAAGGCGCGTACTTAAGGTAGTGCGCTTGAAGATTCACGGTTTAGATGCATTGACCGTGCAACCCACCAACTTGGACAATTCATGAAATCACCCTTTGCATAGTCATCCCCTTCGTCCATAGCGAATGTCGTTCAGTCGGTAATACCGTGAAGTTTCCGACGCCTTTACGAAAACCACCACGAGCAAAGGGTCTGGTGAATGGATTCAGTCGGGGTGGCCTCCCGTTTCGCCTCCCGTTTTTATGAATGGTCCATGTTAGAAGAGGCTGCCATGAACGTAAAAGCAGTAACACCTATTCTAAATGTGTCGAACATGAGTCAGTCGTTCGATTGGTTTGAGTCTTTGGGCTGGACTAAACATTGGGAATGGGGTGAGCCTGTAAAATTTGCAGCGGTCGCCTCGGGTGAATGTGAAATATTTCTGTGCCTTGATGCACAAGGTGGGCGCGGTCGTGGAACTTCTAGTACAACATTTGGTAGTTCGGAATCTGAGTCCAGTGACCAAGGTGTTTGGATGTCTCTGTGGGTAGATGATGTCGACGAAGTTTATCAACGTTGTCTTGTGCAGCATGTGGAAGTAACCTGGTCACCCACTGATATGCCATGGAATGTGCGCGAGATGCATGTTCGACACCCCGATGGTCATGTGTTTAGAATAAGTATGCCGATTGACAATGGTAACGCCTAATGCGTTCGTATAAGCGTTAAGCTACGATCGATCCAGCATAGCCAGTGACGGTGTTTCTCGCAGTAACTGCTGGCTGTAGAGTGCAATGGGTGTTTCGAAAAACGTCTCGCTCTCTGCGCTCTCCACCAGTTGACCATTGCGTAACACGATAACGCTATCAGCCATCTGTCTGACCACGGCTAGATTATGACTGATAAACATAATGGTTAACCCCAGGCTACTTTGTAGATCCTTTAACAGGTTGAGTATCTGCGCCTGAATAGATACATCCAGGGCCGAGGTCGGTTCATCACAAATTAGAAATTCTGGTCGTGCCATCAGTGCCCTTGCTACTGCTATCCGTTGGCGTTGGCCACCTGAGAACTGGTGCGGGTATTTGAGCATGGCGCGCTGAGGCATTTCGACAAGTTCCAGCACTGATGCGACCAGTCTGCGAGACTCAGACCCGTTGCTGGCTAGTTTGTAAAACCGCAACGGTTCACTGAGGATGGCCTCAACGGTACGGCGGTTGTTCAAGGATGAGTACGGATCCTGAAAGACCATTTGTATTTGTTGCCGCGCAGGGTGTGTACGCTTTCGATTGCGTGCGTCAGGTAGTGCTGAATCATTAAACCGCATAGTGCCAGCCGAGAGGGGCACTAGGCCGGTGATCACTTTTGCAAGCGTTGATTTGCCGCTGCCGCTCTCTCCAACCACACCGAGTACTTCCCCACGACGGATACTGAACGACACATCATCGAGCGCTTGTAGTCCCGACTTTTTAGAAAACCAACCATTTTTCTGTCCGAATATGACGCCCAGTTGATCTACTTTCAGCAGTACATCGGTGCTGTCAGTGGGTTGTACTAAACGCTCGGTTGGTGACACTGCTGAACCGGGATTGGCGATGGTTTGGTCTAATGAACCGACCAATTTGCGGGTGTTAGCGTGCTTATCGAGTAGCCACTGTGAGGCGAGTGCACCGCTGGCACCGTTCACCTGCCAATGGTTTTCTGTGTCGGCGATCTGCTCATCAGTCATGATGTTCAAAAAACGCTCAAGGCGTTTGTCGAGTCGAGGTACCGCGGCCATAAGTGCTTGTGTATAGGTTGCCGTCGGCGCACCCAGCACTTGGGTCGTCGGGCCTGTTTCCACGATTTGCGGTTTGGGCCGTGCGGGCGGCCGGGCCGGGCAGTGGTTTCGGCCCAAAACGGGGCATCTATCTC
>CALKXZ010000148.1 GCA_938003775.1 uncultured Granulosicoccus sp.
GCCGTAGTAGGTGCCGTCCCCGCTGAACTTTTTGCCGAATGGGTAAGGGTCTGCCGATACCGTGCTGAGCACCAGCGACGATGTCGTCACAGCGGCGAGGACAAGGGCGTTGGTCATGATCTGGACCATCTTGTTTGATGAAGGTCTTCTGATATACCGGCGTTTTGGAGATGTAGTGTGTGGTGATGATGTTGTTGTCGCTGGCGCAGATATTGGCTGTATGCAGATGGCGTTGCTGTTGCTAGGATGACTGTGTGGCAGGGCGTGGCAGGGTGTGAGAGATGTGCGGGATAGGATGCACGGCACTGCCCGCTTGGTCTGTTATAGTTTGTTGGACCGCACACAACGAGTTTGCGTTTATTCGTTCCCTTGTTCTTCCTGCGTAGCTCAAGGCAAAACGAGTACCAAATACAGCATGGATGGGCCTCTTCTCTCAGAGGTCTTGCTCTGACCCTAAAATGCGCGTCTAACCACAAACCATTCAGCTATGGGCTCTACAGTGGTAGGCACACCGCCTATAATAGCTTGTCGGAGCATCTTGATCGTTGTCGTTGGAAAGGCACGCTTTCCACTACAACACTGACATATATTGACGGCACTACTATGGTTTCTCTCACGCTGTTATTGATGGATGGGGGCATTCAACAGCAAATTGTGCTTCGGGTAGTCGGTCAAATATGCTCCAGCAAGCCAACTTTAACGCCAACCGCCGTGTTCGACATCGGTTGGAGGTTCAGATCGTATATAGTCTATTAGAACGGTGGTTATCATCGTTTGCGCGGAAAATACCAAGTTTGACAATTTGAGCGTAATGTGGCAGTCAAAGCCCCCTACTTTCGCAAGGGGTTCGAGAATGACCTCATCTAGTTCGTTCAATTTGACGTTGCGTTGGCACCTTACCTATCTTATGCCGCACCAGTAATTTGCCGTAGGCATGCGATCAGTCGTTATACCGAGTGTTTGTGGAAAACTCAACGAGAAAAAACAAACTTCGAAGTAATCCATTTGGTCCGAACACGGAGTTTGTTTGTATTTTGATACAACCTGGCCATGCGCGTGGTGTTCATTTTGTGGGATGTCGGGCTTTTATAAGAGCACGCTGTTTGCTGGTACTGCTCGTCCTACTGCTTTTGTAGTGCACCTGGTATTAATGAGCGAAACCGTGTCAGATGGAGTATGTACATGTGCAGTACACTAGTATGTTGGAACACCACCAAACGCAATGCGCGGCGAACCTACCATTCCCTGCGCCATGCCTATGCCACGCATCAGCTCGAAGCGGGTATGCCGGTACATAAACTACAGAAGCTGCTGGGCCATCGTTCACTCTACTCGACTTTACGCTACGTGCACTGGGTGCCCAGTTATCACGAGGCGCGCGATAACGGTATTGATCTGATTGACGCACTGGAGCGGATCGATGGGTAGCGGCTGTTCAATGAAGTCGGTTCTCGTTGAGCATCTGCCAGCGTACCGCGAGTCACATACGCTGAGTCCACATCAGAGCCAGGTCTGCCAGCATATCCTCACGTGCCACACACCGGCGCTTGGGGCTGCTGATGAGTTGCGGTGCACACAGTGCGAGTATCGAGTGGACTGTTATCACTCCTGCCGTGATCGACACTGTCCCAGCTGTCAGCGTGATGCGTCGGTGGCCTGGTGCGAACGTCAGCGTGAGAGTTTACTGCCGGTCACCTACCATCATCTGGTGTTTACCTTGCCCTCGGCATTGAACGGTTGGGTGAGTTTGCATCCTGAGTTGATCTACCGCGCGTTGTTTGCGTGTGTTTGGAAAACACTGTCGCGTTTTGGTTCTGATCCCAAGCGTCTTGATGGTCAGGTAGGGATGACGGCAGTGCTGCATACCTGGGGAGAGAATCTGTCGCGACATGTCCACCTGCATTGCCTGGTGCCGGGCGGTGCACTGAGTGCCGACGGTCAGTGGCATCGGGCTGGGGCGACGTATCTATTTCCGGTCAGGGCGCTATCGCGGCACTTTCGAGGATTGATGGTCCGTACGCTTCGGCAGGCGGCCGACAAGGGTGAGCTTCACCGTGTAACCAGTGCAGGCGAGATCGATTCGTTGCTCGATGAGTTGATGGCCCCGGAGTGGGTCGTGTTCAGTAAACCCTGTCCGGTTCATACCGGAACCGTGATCGATTATTTGGGACGCTATACGCACCGGATCGCCATCAGTGATCAGCGTATCGTGGCCAGCGATAAGCACCACGTGTGTTTTACGTACAAAGATTACGCAAAAGACGGCCAACGCAAAGAGTTAACGCTCAGTGGCGCCGAGTTCATTCGTCGATTTCTGCTCCATGTGTTACCCAAGGGGCTGATGCGGGTTCGTCACTACGGTTTTCTGGCCAACCGTTGTCGTGTTGAAAAGCTCGCTCGAATACGCAGCGTATTGATGGGAATAGACTGCGCCAATGCTAAGCAGGAGAAGACTGAACGGCTTGAACAGCCATGGCATGAGGTTCGCCCTGTTCGGTGTTGGAAATGTGGGCGCGGTTTATTACAGGCGAACTCGACTCAGAAGACAGTTCGTCTGACGGGGCGTTGACGATGCGTTAACCAGGTAGTGAACGCGAAAACCCGAACCCGCGTGAGCCGTACTCGTTGACGGTCAATGTTATGCTGTGGACGGGGTAAAGTCGAAAGGACGAAATGGCATGAAAATGCACCGGAAACACACTGGAAACGCATCAGTCGAAGTGATAAATGGCGACGTTTGCGCGAAGTGGATACCCCGCCAGCAATCACCATATGGCGCCGGATCGTGAATCACTGAGGCCTGGCGAAAGCAAATTCCTTATAATAAGGTATACCCCTTGAGTTCCAACATTAGCGGCTGAGTTCAACAGACGTTTATCGCGTCATGCTGCGCACGCCGGATAAACGCTTTAGAG
>CALKXZ010000149.1 GCA_938003775.1 uncultured Granulosicoccus sp.
GATCCCGATAGTGACAATGATTCCATTCCTGACATCTACGAAGGGACCGGTGACACAGACAGCGATTCAATACCCGATTACCTGGATACCGATTCAGACGGCGATGGCATTGATGATAGCGTTGAAGACACCACCATGCCGGACCCTTCAGGCAATGATAGTGATATGGACGGTATCGACGATATTTATGATGCGTCGACCAGTGGTGGGATCGATGCTGACGGCAATGGTTTTATCGATGCCCTGGAACCCACGGATTCAGATGGCGACGGTATACCCAATCACTTGGATGCCGCCACTGGTGCCATAGCGGACTCTGACGCCGATGGCATTCCAGATAGTGTCGAAGGCACGGGTGATATTGATATGGACACTATTCCCAACTATCTGGACACGGATTCGGATGGGGATGGCATTGATGACATTGTTGAAGGTGTTGCAGATACTGATACAGACATGACGCCGAACTATCTGGATAGCGATTCAGACGGAGACGGCATTGATGACAGTGTTGAGGGTGTGGTAGATACCGATACAGACATGACGCCGAATTATCTGGATAGCGATTCAGATGGTGACGGCATTGATGACATTGTTGAAGGTGTCGTTGATACTGATACAGACTCAACCCCGAACTATCTGGATAGCGATTCGGACGGTGATGGAATCGATGACAGTGTGGAAGGTGTCGTCGATACTGATACAGATACAACGCCGAATTATCTGGATAGCGATTCAGACGGTGATGGAATCGATGACAGTGTTGAGGGTGTGGTCGATACTGATACAGACACAACGCCGAATTATCTGGATAGTGATTCAGATGGAGACGGCATTGATGACAGTGTTGAGGGCGTTGTCGATACCGATACAGACACAACGCCGAACTATCTGGATACTGATTCAGACGGTGATGGCATCAGTGATCTGCTAGAAGGGATCGGTGATGCAGATAATGACGGAGTGGCTAACTATTTTGATACTGATGCAGACAATGATGGTATCACTGATATCGATGAGGGCGGTACTGATTCCGATGATGATGGTATACCTGACTACCTTGACTTTGATTCAGACAACGATGGAATTGTAGATTTACTAGAATCTGCTGGCGACAGTGACGGTGATGGGTTAGCCGATTACCTGGATGCTGATTCGGACAATGATGGAATTCCGGACAGTGTTGAAGACACCTCTGGTCCCCCTTTAGCAGGTAATGATAGCGACGGTGATGGTATTGATGACGCGATCGATGTTGATAGTGTTGGTGGGCCTGATGCAAATTCAAACGGCATTAGTGACGCGCTTGAGCCAACAGACTCCGACAATGACGGCATAGCCGATTATCTTGACACTGATAGCGATAATGATGGTATTGCCGACATAATTGAAGCACCAGCAGGGGTTGCACTTGATACAGATAATGACGGTATTAGCAATCACTTGGACACAGACTCAGATAACGACGGTCTGTTAGATGAAGATGAAGCGACGAACTCGCCTGTACTGAGTGGGGCTGATAGTGACAGCGATGGAATTGATGATGCAATTGATGTCGATATAACTGGAGGGAGCGACACCAACGGCAACGGTGTCGATGATGCGCTAGAACCTGTTGATACAGATGGCGATGGCGTGTCAGACCAGTTGGATCTTGATTCTGATGGAGACGGTTTTAGTGATGAAGAAGAAACGCTGGTTGATACCGATGGAGATGGAGTCAGTGACTTTCTAGATATAGATTCAGACAATGATGGTGTATCTGATACTGAAGAGGGTGCTGCGGATACTGACGGTGATGGTGTTGTAGATTACCTTGATAGCGATGCCGATAACGATGGTATTTTAGATATCGTCGAAGGTCGTGTTGATACAGATGCGGATGGAATTGCAGATTATCTGGACAGTGATTCAGACAATGATGGCATATCCGACGCCATTGAATCAGGTAGCAATCCCAATGGAATCGACAGTGATGGTGACGGCATACTAGATTTTAGAGATACTGATTCTGATAACGATGGTATTGATGATTCGCTGGAAGGTACCGCTGACACTGATGGTGACGGTATTATCAATGCATTTGATTCAGATGCAGATAATGACGGTATTAGTGATGAGATCGAAGGAGATATCGATACTGATGGAGACGGTATTATTGATGCATTTGATATCGATAGCGATAATGATGGATTGCTAGACAGTGATGAAACAGCGATTGATAGCGATGAGGACGGTATCCCTGATTTTAGAGATCTAGACAGTGACAATGATTCATTGACAGATGCTTTTGAAGCTGGTGGTGCGGACACCGATGGCAATGGCACTCTTGATAATTTTAGAGATATCAATGGTGATGGTTGGGATGATGGAGTTGCCGCTGTTAATCTACCTGATAATGATTTTGACAGCGACGGGGTGGCAGATCACCTTGATGTGGATAGCGACAACGACGGTTTACCGGACTTAGCTGAGGCGGATGATTTTGCAGCGGACAGTAATGGTGATGGTCGGATCGATAATTTTGTTGATAGCAACGGCGATGGACTAGATGATGGTGTAGCCTCTATGCCAGTCGTTGCTGAGGATACGGACGGCGATGGCTCTGGTGATCATTTGGATCTTGACTCCGACAACGATAATATTCTCGATCTGGTCGAGGCTGGCGGTCAAGATACCAATGGTGACGGTGTTGTTGATGCCTTGTCCGATATCGATGCTGACGGAATTCCAGATGTGGTTGATGTGGACCTAACCTTAGGTGCCGATGCAGATGCAGATGGTATCGATGACAGTGCCGACAGTGATTTCAATTTAAATTCCTTAGATACAGATGGTGATGGTGTTATTGATGAGCGCGATCCGGATATCGACGGCGATGGTTTCGCGAATTTCTATAGTGATGGTAGTGGAGTGCCAAACCTGGCTGTTGCCCCTGATAGCAACTCTAACGGCACGCCAGATGTAGAGGAACCGATCGCATCAGCGGCTATCCCATCCGGTGTAATTCATACAGGTCTGTCAGGTAGTGGTTGTACAGTGCTGAATTCAGGTTCAGGCGATCCATTATTGCCTCTGTTAGCAATGGCATCGTTAATGGTGCTGTTGTCGCGACGACGCAGTGTGGCACCAGCCGTGTTCGCATCGACGCTTATCAGTTCGGTGGGTGTGTACGTATTGACCAGTTCTGCCATAGCTGATGACGGTCAAGCGCCAGCAAACACAGTGGAAGTGGCCTACCCGGTACCCGGTTTTCGCTATGAGAATAGCGATCAATTCCAATCGCGCTTTTATGCCGGATTTGGTCTAGGTTCGAGCTGGCTTGAACCAGACACCAGTGAAGTGGATGGTATCGATGTGAATAAGCGTGTTGATACCAGTAGGCAATTGATGCTCGGTTGGGATATGAACAAGTGGCTCTCGTTGGAGCTTCAAGGGGCTGAACTTGGTAATGCTGGCTTGTCTCCGACCGGTTCAATTAATTACCGAACTTTCGGTGCCAGTGCGCTATTTTATGCAGGTAAAAACCGGCACCGTTACAAACGCCATGGTTTGACTGGGTTTGGCCGATTTGGGTTTGGGTACCTGAGTAATCGACGCAGTGGCGACGACATCGAATACGTCAAAGATAATGCAACTCACTTGTTGTTTGGTTTGGGTCTTGAGTACACGGGCCGTCGTGGATTAGGTGTAAGAGCCGAGGGTCTTTATCTAGACACGGATGTACGCTACGCTCAACTAAGTCTGCTATACCGTTTTGGGGCCAAGCAGGATAAAAAACCGGTATTCTTCGTTGAGCAACACGTAGCAAAAATGCCCGTGTACACTAATTTAAACGCTATTGCGGTGAATCGAACGCAGGGCAGTAGCAACACACGTGTCAATGCAAACGATACTGCCCGTGCCTGCATAAAAAATGCTACTACAGCCGATGGTGGCTGTGATTCAGAAATTCGTGAACTTAGCAGTGTAACATTCGGGTATAACTCAGCTTATCTGAGCGATCGTGCGCGAAGGCAATTGGATAACATCGTAACGACGCTCCGTTCCTTCCCAAAGATTCGATTTGTGATCTCAGCGCATACTGATAACCAGGGCACTGTGCAATCAAATTTAGAGCTATCAAACCGTCGGGCGGTATCGGTCACAGATTATTTGAAAAAAAGGGGTATTTTTAGTGATCGCTATGTAGTGGAAGCGTTTGGAGAATCTCAACCGGTTGCGCCAAACAGTACGGGGAAAGGCCGTCGCTTTAATCGACGTGTTGACTTAAATATAGTGAAATAACGATTACGATTGCAATTATAAAGTCAGGGGAAGATACGCATACCAGAGTCGTTGAAGTAGTACGCTTTCTCAGCATCAAAACCAAATCTGATATAAGTTCCAACTTCTGTTGTGCTCTGACCGAATAGCCTGACGGTGACCATTTCTTCCTGATCGGTTTTTATCAGCAGGTTAGTGTCAGCACCCAGCCGTTCGACATGAATAACCGTACCGCCTATTTGTCCGTCCTGGTGTAGTACTAGATGCTCGGGGCGTATACCGACAGATTGATCGGGCGCTAAGCCAGGTACGGCGTGATGTAGAAAGTTCATGGCAGGAGAGCCAAGGAAGCTCGCCACAAAGCGGTTACTAGGGTTGTTGTATAGCTCCATTGGTGCGCCAACTTGCTCAATACAGCCGTCGCGCAGCACGACAATGGTGTCAGCCAATGTCATGGCTTCAGTTTGATCATGAGTCACGTAAATCATTGAGGCGGACAAGGTTCGGTGTAATGCGGCGATTTCAATTCGGGTATGCATGCGCAAAGCCGCGTCAAGATTCGACAGCGGCTCGTCAAATAGGAACAGTTTTGGGTCGCGTACAATCGCACGTCCTATAGCAACGCGCTGGCGCTGACCACCCGATAAACCAGCCGGGCGCCGATCCAGGTACTCGTGTAGGTTAAGCATTCTGGTGGCTTTTTCGACCCGCTGATTAACCACTGATGCTGATTGCCCTTCCTGTTTCAGGCCTAAACTCATATTGCCTTTAACGCTTAGGTGTGGGTATAGCGCGTAAGATTGGAAGACCATTGCGATGCCCCGTTTGGCAGGTGGGATATTATTTACGGTGACTCCATCAATGGATACCGTGCCGCTTGTCGCATTTTCAAGGCCGGCAATAACACGCAGCAATGTCGATTTTCCACAGCCTGAGGGGCCAACAAACACCACAAACTCGCCTTCTTCAACGTCTAAATTAATATCCTTTAAAATCTGTTCAGAGCCAAAGAACTTATTGATGTTATCAAGCTTAAGTGCCGTCAATTGACCTCTCCCAAATGACAGATTTTTCCGCTACGAATGCTTTGGTCTGCGCTCAGGCAGATTTGTAATGAGCGCACCGCATCGGTCATGTGGCGAGTTAGGTCTATGTCGTTGAGCACGGCGTCAATTATCCAGGCCTGTTCGGCGGCGCATAGTGCTTGATGATCCGGTTCATCAGGTAGCGCAATGATTCGATCGTCTCTCCGGTCACTTGAACGCCTGTTCATTGATGATCCATTGGTGCGATGTATCCTAAGCCCTCCAACCTTCGTGTGTCCGTCGATATCATCTGAAGTGCCTTTGTTTCCATCAGTAATGGAAACAGCACCGTTAGGACTGATTACGTCTTTAACGAAAAAGGCAGTTTCAGACATCATTGGTCCCCAGCCAGCCTCATACCAACCAATGGATCCATCGGCAAAGAACACCTGGAATTGTCCGTAGTTGTACATATCAGGCTTTATCTCATCGGACAGACGCAGTCCCATACCGTGAACACGTAATGGTGCTGCATCGGTAATCTGACACATAACGTCTACGTAATGGACCCCGCAGTCCACAATAGGAGATGTTGTGTCCATTAACGCTTTGTGTGTTTCCCACGTTAAACCATCGGACTGTTGGTTAAGGTTCAAACGGAAAACATAAGGTCCACCCAGTTCACGAGCTTCAGCAATGAGTCGCTGCCAGCTAGGATGATGACGCAGAATATAGCCAACACCTAATTTACGTTTCAGCCGCTTAGCGCTTTCAACCACCCGAACAGCATCAGCTACCGTCATTGCCAGTGGTTTTTCTACAAACACATGCGCACCGGCCTCCATGGCAGCAATGGCATAGTCAACATGGGTGTCAGTGTAGGTCGCAATAACCACCAATTCAGGTTTTGTCTCTGCTAATGCTGCTTGAAACACAGAATAAACCGGGTATCCCTGCAGTTCTTTGGGAAGATTTATCGATGAGCGATTGACCAGCCCTACAATAGTGACCTCAAGATGCGCATGATGAGCTAGAGCATGGCTGCGCCCCATGTTGCCCAAACCCACAATTAATACTCTCATTTCACCGCTCCGGAGGTGATGCCGCGGATCAGTTGCCGAGAAAATATAATGTACAGAATCATGACTGGGATAATCGCCATACTAAGAGCGGATAACACCGCGTTCCAGTCAGTCACAAACTGCCCTATAAAAACTTGACTACCCAGTGTCAGTGTTTTTACCTCCTCGGCTGGGGCAAGAATTAAAGGAAACCACAAGTCATTCCAGATTGGAATCATGTTGAACACCGCAACGGTTGCCATAGCGGGACGAACCAACGGTAGCACAAGGCGAAAAAAGATCGTGTATTCACTGAGCCCGTCGATTCGGCCAGCACTCTTAAGATCATCATTAATACCTTTCATGAATTCTGACAATATAAAAATAGCCAGAGGCAGCCCCTGTGCGGTGTACACGAGAATGAGTGCGCTTAGCGTGTTGACCAAGCCCGTGGCCACCATCAGTTCCAGGATTGCCACCGTGCCGATACGAATCGGAATCATGATACCTAGCGCTAGATACAAACCCATTAGCGCATTGCCTCTAAAGCGATACTCAGCCAATGCAAAAGCTGCCATAGCACCGAACAGCAGAATCAATATCAATGACACTACCGTGACAATCATGGAGTTTTGGAAGTATAGAAAGAAATCACCTTGTTTTAATACGGTGTGATAGCCAATTAGCGAGAAGCTATCAGCACCTGGTAACGCTAAGGGATCGCGGAAGATGGCTTTGCGTGTCTTAAAGCTATTGATCAGAATAACAAAAACAGGAAATAGCGCGATGACGGTATAGGTCAACAGAATAAGGTGTGCCGCTATATGCGTTCTGGTTATCGGGCGAGTGGTACGGTTCATACTCAGCGCTTTAGAACTGATAATGACGCAAGCGGCGCTGAATGCCAAACAAGTAGATGCACACACCGATCAGAATGATGCCAAACATGGCAGATGCTATTGCCGAGCCCATGTGAGGGTCGCCTAGTTGAAGCTGGAAACCGAAAAATGTTCGATACATAAATGTACCCAGTATATCGGTTGAATAATCTGGTCCAGCCAATGCACCTTGCGCTGCGTAAATGAGATCAAACGCGTTAAAATTACCGACGAATGTCAAGATTGAAATAATGCCAATTGATGGCAAGATAAGCGGAAGTTTGATTTTCCAGAATAAGGCCATTCCGGTAATACCTTCACACTCGGCGGCTTCAAGAATTTCATCAGGGATCGACAACAATGCCGCATAAATCAGCATCATGGGTATACCGACAAACTGCCAAACCGATATAAGACCCAACGTGGTGAGTGCGTACTGTTCCTTACCAAGCCAGGGCTGATAGAGAAACTTAAGCCCAACAGAATCTAGCATGCCCGGAGCAATACCCCAAATGGGTGATAAAATGAGTTTCCAGGCGAATCCGACGATGACAAAAGAGAGTATTGTGGGTATAAAAATAGCCGAGCGATAAAGCGCTGAAAAGCGTAGCCGCGACGAGGAAAGTATAGCGGCAATCAAAATTCCTATCGGGTTCTGAACCAGCATGTGAATAATAAAAAACCAGGCGTTGTTAGCAAGTGCGTTCCAGAACTGCGTCGACCAGACGGCATCACCAAAGAGCGTACGGAAATTTTCTAAGCCGACCCATACTCGCGTATTGTTGATTTCGGCAAACATCGACAAACGCAAAGTGGCGAACAACGGGATGATCATCACTGTGGTATAGATGAGTACAGCCGGTGCCAGGAACACTATGATGTGCCATCTGCGTTTGGGTGTCATTGACGATGTCATCACGCAGTTGTGTCTCTGGTATCAAGACGCTGACTGGCACAGGGATAACATTGCCTGAGTAAACAATTTGCTAGAAGCTCCCCTGGAGGGTGTTCCCCCAGGGCTAGGCGCGTTTGACTACCCGGTTTGAAACCGCGCAAGACGAATGCCGTTATTGCTGTGGTTTGTACCAGCTTGCAAGGCCTTCTTGCAAACGCTTGCCAGCATCTTCTGGGCTTTCATCACCTTTGATCACAGCAACGGAGGCGTTCCAGGTATCGTTCTCCAGATTGGGCGTACCGCGAGACAGAATTTGGTAAGTCGAGCGGATTGAGCTTTCACACTTGTCGCGCCAGGAAATGATTTCCTTGGCCAATGGATCCTCGAGTTCAACCGCTGCACTGGACAGTGGGAAAAAGCCCGGCAGCGCATTGGCGAAAATAGTTGAAAATTCGGAAGACGCCACCCAACTCAGGAAGGTTTTAGCAGCCTCTGGGTTGGTAGTTGCTGTGTTCATGCCTATACCGATATCGGTATGGTCTGATATGTAGCAGGTGTCACC
>CALKXZ010000150.1 GCA_938003775.1 uncultured Granulosicoccus sp.
TGGACGAAATCACAATGAATCATTCCGCCTATGTTTGAAACAATATAGATTGGACCAATGCCTTCAGCATCACCTAAACGTTGCAGCCCTTCTGCTAATGTTTGCTTTCCATCGCCCGCGGTGACATTGCACTCATGCGAATCCACAATCCATACATGCCCGCCTTCGCCACCTGTTGAAAAACGAGCAGAACCTTCCGCGCCAGCAAATGCCAGTGGTGTTGGCGTGCTCCGCGTCTCAAGCAGCCCCATGCTTGAAATGTTATCCATTCCATCAGACGCTATAGGCGGCGTAGTGTTTTCAACATAGACAGCCCCAACTTCTTGACTGTGTGTGTGATTATTTTCTTCAATGGTGTATTCGTGCGCAATTACATGGCTTGATATCAACCAAATTGCTATTCCGAGGGTTATTTTCATTAGGTCGCAGCCCTCAACGCATAAGTAAGACACCAAAATCTTTGTTCGGATGAATGTGAATGTGTCCACGCGCTCGGTGTGACTGTCCCAACCGCTCCAGCATTCTCAAGAGTTGCTTGGGCAAACCTGATATGCGAATCTGTACTTTGAGTTAGACCTTGTATCATCCCGGCAGGTGTATTCGGCAAACCTACTGAGGATATTTGTGTTGTCCCATTCCAACCGTGCAGAAAACACACCTTGGCGTTAGGCGTTGACGTCGTTATTGGTTGATTCGTTGGAGTGGAGTTATTGCTCCCAAATATAAAATTATCATTGACTACAAACGTTGTGTCAAAAACATTAGTTAACTCCACACCTCGACTTACTTCGCACGTAAACCCCCACTGCTCTATACCAGCACTTTCAGTAGGCTGGGTGCTTGTTATCTGCTCGATTGTCTCTGTACCGTCCAATTTTTTATAAAATTGCGTAACTTGCGAATTACGCCCATGATTGAACATTTCATTCATTCTTAGGATCCAACCCGTTGAACTGAATGAGTACTGATGTATCGTGAAGTGAGCATCTGCGGAAATAGTCAACACAGCAACATCGCCCGCTTGAAGCGTCATTCCCGTAAAGTCAATATCTATGGAGCCTGACCGACTTCTGGATGAGCTGTCAGAACCGATGGTTGTCACATTTCCAGCTACTGGCACTGCAACACTTTGCTGCTCCGCAACCGCAGCCAATACGCCAGCCAAGCTCATGCTGCACTTGCTCCTGCGATCTCGTACACATCAACAGCGGCATAGTGGATAAAAATTAAGTCTTTCGGCGCGAACGTGTTCTTTTCCAAGTCAAGATTTGCAGCGTCAGGGATGGTCATGTCCGCACCTGATTCATTACGGCCTAACCACCACTTACCAACATGCTCCACAGCAAGAGATGGGAATGTCGGAACAGTGTCTATTGCCAGACGCTTCCCATGGTCGGCAGGGTCTACTGAATAAGCGCCAAGCCTTTGTTCCGGTAATAGCAGGTTTTCAATCTGGGCCAACTGCTCGTCAGTAACGAGGTTTACACCACTCTCTCCAGCAATGGCCGACACAATGGCAGAGCCCGCGATTGTCGCGCCATTGTCATAGTCAAGCGCGAGCCAATCACCGTCATCTGATACCAATAAGAAGCTGTCGCCATTTCCAATCAGTTGGACGCCATCAGGGTCGGTGAATAACTCTGGATCACCGTTTCCGTCCAATCGCCAATACTTAACTGGCTCACCTGTCAGCCATGCGGGAATAAGGCCGCTCAATGACGCGCGAAGAGCAACCCCGTCAATTGCAGGGGCCTCTGGCAGCGTGACGTTTTCATATTCAGTGCCAGCAACACCATCAATAGTGCCTGTAGGCAATGTGCCCGTGAATTCACCTGTTTTGATGACCACGTTTGCCATGCCCACCGGAGGCAGTGTAATGATGTCGTTGTGGCTAACCCGCTGGGAGAAATGGCCACCAAACGTCAACCAAGAAATGTTATCAGTCGCAGGATTAGCATTTGGGTTGCCGGGTATGCTGGCGGATGTGTACGTTCTCCACGCGTGGTCTAGCGAATCATAAATTCGGTTGATACCGACATCGCTCTGTAAAACACAAGTACCGTGATAGGCGATGCGTGCTGCTTGATCTGGCAGCGCACTTCCCAGCGCAAGGAGTTCTGCAAGGTCTGCAACGGGGGGCAGCACAGTCAGCTTGACCGACTTGGCCAGCACTTTGTAGACGCCAAGCGATGGCACCCAGCAAAGATCACCGGGCTCAAAGTAATGCGGTGTCGCCTGTGCGCGCGATGTTGAGAATGCGCCCCGTTCTACCGTCCACGTATCGGCAATGCCATGCTCCCGTGGAAGCGTGTCAAATTCATGTTCAGGCACCCAGTCAAATGTATTGGCCTCGCTAGTAGCGCCTGTGGCTCCCCGGCCAGGGTAATTACTGTAATCAGGAACGCCTGCTCCGCCTGCTGATGTTTTTTCTGCGGCGGTTGCTGCTCGGTAAGTCTCGCCTCGATAGTCTACGATTTCATTCTCGAAGTAAGAAGCGCCCTGCCTGAACTTGCGAAGATAATTGCCCTCGATCGAGTGCTTTATGCTGATGCGCTCACTCGAATCTGGCAGCGTTATTCGACCGACAACAACATACTGCCCGACCGGATCAATCCAATACGCATTGGCATCCCCGTCAACCGAAGTCAAAACACTCGTCACGCTAGTCGTGACAGACTCATCGTGCGTGTCGAAAATAGGCAGAGCAGTCGGCACGCCAGCATTTAACTGGAACTCGCCAGAAACGCGGCTATACCACGCATCACCAATAGACCACGGATGCACAGAGACAGTGACGCCTTGCAGAACGTTGCCCCGGCCGTCAATGGCCGTTACATCGAGCGGGACTCTAGCCATCAGGCAAAGGTCATTGTTGCTGGATCTGCAGGCTCGGCTGGATCAACAAGCGGCTCCCAGTTTCCACCGCCATCAGGCACGTACATGTTGCCTGTTACGGTATCAATCGCCAGCGCTTTGCCAGCCGGGACCGCTGCGCCGTCAACGCTTGTCGTGACAAGATCAATCTGAGCCGGTGTTGCGCTATCGCCATAAGCACGATCGAAGGCAAAGGTTCCATCAGGCTGAACCTTGTATCGGCCGGCCGGGTACTGGGGAGCGGCCACTGTGCCGGTACCGACCTCATCACTGGTTAAGTCCGCCCAGTCACCGGGAGATCTTTCAGCCGGCAGTAGTGCGGACATGGCGGCAAACGTAGTAGCCGTGCCAAGAAACTGGCCAAGCGTTACTTCGTTCTGCAGCGCAGTGATTGCAGCCTGGTTCGCTTCGATAGCGGCAACCAACTTCCCAACCGCTGTATCACGATCATCACCGGCCGCGATGATTGAACCGATGGCATTGCTGAATATTTCAGGTCCAAGACTTAACTGAGGCTCAACGAAATAACGAGTTCCGCCACCACCGTCTCCAATCTCGGCAACGACTGTATACGAGCCTTCAGGCAACCAACCGACCTGTGTGGAGCCGTCAGCCTGCGAGAGCAATGCGACCGTTGTCGTATCCAGTTCATCAGCAAGCGCAAATACAGACGCTTCAGGCGGTCGACCAGCGGCGACAACCGTCCAGTCACCATTGGCAGCCTCGCTGTACCATGTTGCTGCAGCATTGAACGGGTAAATCTTGAACGCCACGCCAGCAAGTCGATTGCCGTACTGATCGCGTGGCTTTTTCTGAAAAGCATATCGAGGCATTAGAGTTCCTTAAAACGTCATTGACATCGGATCAACAGACTGAGGGTCTATCGAGTCGAGTTTTTGAAATTGATCCGGCGACATGAGCCCCGGCGCTGTTGCAGTTGCTAGAGACGGCAAGGCGGCTGAATTTTCTTTAGCGCGGACAATCAGCGCATTGATGGCATTTCTGACCTGATCAGATTGCTGCCTCAGCCAATAAAACATCGAATCGGATGCCGGCACATCACAGCTTCCGGGGTATAGCTGTTGGTCTAACCAGAAATCACCAATCAGCGCCAAGGCTTCAAGCTCGGCATCTGTTGGCGCTCTGGCTGGCAGCGCATCTGGGTTCGATGTGTTGAATGGAGTGGTCCCATCCACTGGGTCAGGTAGCGCATCGGCTACGACCTCCACGGGCTCCGCCACCGCAGCATGATCGCAGTCGACATCGAGGTATACAAACGCCTTGTCGCGGTGATCATTGCTTTCTGATTCGACAGACATCCACCACTTATAAACAGTCGTATCGTTGCCAGTCGTGGTCAGGTACTGCTCAGATTCTGCAGTCGTCAATCGCGCTAAGAACTTACTGATGCTGTCGACCTGTACCGTGTCTGGTACAGCGCGGGCAGGCATCAGAACGTTATTCTGCTCGTCGGTAATCCATGTATGAGCAATCCAATCACCTGCAGAAACGTTGTAAGCAACGCCCGCAGTGGTTTGCGCACCAAGGGTAAAATCAGCCCATGTCTCCCCAGGGGCTAACTGGATTCGTCGACTCATCCCGCTACGCTCCCCGAGGAAGGTGGAGCAATGACAGACCCGTTACCATTGCCGCCATTGACATAAGCATTGTCGCCACTCACTGCGACCCTGCCTGAATTTTGAACAGGCTCGATCGACGTAAAATTAAATTGATTCTCGAAGACTTCGATATCAAACGAGTACGTCGGCGCAAGTTTCGACGGTGGATGGTTTGGACTGGACAAGTACCCGGTGAAATTGCCCTCTCCCACGGGGAGCCAGTCAGCGTAATAAACGCCGCCTGAGTCAAACTCAGCCATAGACGTAGGGCCGAAAACGATCTGATCCGCGCTATCCCTAATCGAGATAGACAGATCATCGACACCCATGCGCACATCGAAGTATTCCCACTTGATGCGATGCGCACGCCCAACAAACGCATACACAATTTATTAGATGACGCGACCGTTAGCCGACGCCGCACCCATGGACGTGAGCGCATCGCGCAAGCCCTCAAGCGAGTCAGTGGCGGGATCGTAACCAGGGCCACCAATGTCAGCCGGTGAATGCGCTTCAACGCGGAATGTGCCCGCCTTGTCTGCAATGGCTGGCGAGCTGGCGGCGGATGAGGCAACGGCCACATGATCACCAACCACTGTTGGCGTGTATGCCGCGCGGTAAACGCCAGTCGATCCCAGTTCAGTTGCCGCAAATGGACCGCCTGCGTCAACAGCACCGTTTGGCAGGTAAACCACAAACTCCAGATCGGTCAGACCGGTCTGTGTGCCTTCTGTGTCGTAAACCAATTGATAAACTTCATCAGCGTATGCTGTGCGTGCCATGATCTTTTCCTGTTAAACAAATTTACCGCTTGACTGGTCGACCGCGATCGACCCTCTGAATACTTCATTGCGCCCATCCCACAAGACTTGGCCACAAGCAATATTGCGAGGCTCGATTGCCGAGTCCACCCAAATAACCTGGTAGCCATGCGTGAGGTTTGGCTGTATGCCAACCACCGGAATAGACGCCACAAAATGCGTGTCGCTCGTAGCCGTGGCCGGAATGTCAGCGCCTTGCTGAACGCCGTTGTTCCACAATTGCGCGACGACCGGCTGAACAAGCAATGCGTTGCCAGTCGTATAGAGTTCAAGAGCCACTAGACCGGCTCAAGCTCGATGAATCCTGCCTTGATCTGCAAGTTTAGGTTTGCGTTCGACGTCACGCATCTATTGGCGAAACAAATCATTTCACCAGCTGAAATCGTTACATCCTCGAACGTTGTCTCGTCAATGATCGTTTGTTGATTATTCGCAGCGGCAACACGATTCACGGAATTGGCAATGTCATCCAGTATCGCCACACCCGTGCCACCATTTGCACCCGATACTTGCGCTTGCTTGAATATCAAGAACCCCCAAACAGAAGCGCCTGTATTGTTCTGACGGTAATTGACCCGTAAACGTTTGACCTTGCAGTCAACGTGGCACATGTAGCCGCCCGCTCCAGCCGAATTCAATACTGTTGCAATTGTCGGCGTCCCGAGCGCACCTGCGTTACCCAGATCCTGCGTGTGATTGGTGTCGATAATGCCGTTCACACCTATAGCGTTCACTTCGTTATTCTGAAGCCCCCAGATACCACCCAGGTCAAGCTGAATGTTGACCGAGCTAACGTTCTCCCACTTGCCCGTCGCAGCGCTGAATCGCTTGATCTGTCCATCAACAGGCGGCGCATTGTCAACATTTCCAATCTCCTCCAGCGTATCTGGCTGAACGAGGTGCACATTACCTATCACTCGATCAGAGCCACTCGATCAGAGATCCGTACAGTCCGACCAACGCTCTTCGGCGTCTCTGTGGCCTTGGCAGTGCTTTTTAAGGAATCGGTGTATTCGAGAGAGCGCAGCTTCCATTTGGTCCAGTCGCTCAAATTGCTCAT
>CALKXZ010000151.1 GCA_938003775.1 uncultured Granulosicoccus sp.
TCACTGTTACTTAGTAGCCTGGCATTGGCTGCCGATCCGTTGTCAGCAAACTATGATGTCGATCCTGACACCGGCCTGCGAATGGATCGATACCGAGCACCGGTGCCTGCTGACATTCCGGGCGGTATCACTCTGGACACCCAATCAGCCACCCTGGCTCATGAGAGTCAGGATGTTATTTTCATAGATGTCTATCCTCCCGCTGGGCTTGGCCCCGACCCACTAGACGGTCACTGGGTCACTAATGAGACGCGTGATTCGATTCCTGGCGCTATCTGGCTCCCAGAAATCGGTCGGGGTACATTGACGCCAGAAGCGGTGGATTATTTCAAACGTAATCTGGCCCGCCTGACAAGCAACCAGCCCAACAAACCCATTGCGTTTTTCTGCACCTCAGACTGCTGGCAAAGCTGGAATGCAGCCAGACGCGCCATTAACTGGGGTTACAGCGCCGTACATTGGTATCCATTGGGCAGCGACGGCTGGATCGAATCGGGGCAAACGCTCAGCCCAATTCAGCCCGTGAATTTTCTTGACGATACAACACCCGCTTCTGACAATGAACTTGCCAAGACGAAAGCAACCGCTACACCCAAGTTTCCAAACAACGCAACTATCTATCTGATTGATCAGAACGGCAATGAATTAAACATCGGTAGCGTGATGTTTTCAACAACCAACGAGCCAGCCACAGGTGTCAGTGTCGACATAGAAAGCGATCAATTCATAGACCAGTTTTTATCCATGCGTCCATTTCGCTGCCTGACCGATCCAGCCGAATGGTTTTGTTACCTGCCTTACCCCTACGAATTAAACAACACCATAACAACCGAAGACATGACTGAACTTGAGTATCAGTTGCTGTTTATCTGGAAATCGCCAAAAGATTTTGGCATCGACGCCTGGAACGGGGTGTATTACCAGTTGACGCTTGAAGACAACGGCACCATCAGTGGACAGCTCCTGCAAGGGGATTTAAACGTACTCGCCAATCCGCCGGAGCCCTATAGCCACCCAATCGACCTGGACGAATTTATAGCAGAGGATGCCAAAAATCGTCTGTATCCCTCGCTTGTCATCAGGCCATGAAACAAGCATGAACGCGGACCCCAGTAGTTTGGCGAAGTCGCAGCCCACTAAATGTCCTAGCGAACATCCTGCCTACGCGCCGTTACAACAGGTCAGATCTGCACTGGCTACACAGCTGGTAGGTCTTGATAAGTTGGTAGACAGACTACTGGTTGCGCTACTCACTGGTGGGCATGTATTAATTGAAGGCCCACCGGGTGTGGCCAAAACGCGCACCATCAATCGCTTCGCCCAACTACTGGATATACAGTTTGTCAGAATTCAAGCGACACCGGATCTATTGCCAGCAGACATCACTGGCACAGACATGTTTACGCAGCAATCAGGACAATTTAACTTCCTACCTGGCCCACTGTTCCATCACATTGTTCTGGTTGATGAGGTCAATCGCGCCCCACCCAAAGTGCAAAGTGCTCTGCTAGAAGCTATGGGGGAACAGCAGATAACCACAGGTGGTGTCACCCGTGCATTGGAAGAGCCGTTCCTGGTAGCTGCCACACAAAATCCGATTGAACACGAAGGTACCTACCCTTTGCCAGAAGCTCAGCTTGATCGATTTATGTTCTTTGTGAATTTGGAATTACCCAGCGTTGAACACGAACGACAAATACTCGACCAAGTATTGAGTGAATCAGGTGATCTCTCTCAGCGTTGTGCCACAACGGCACTTACCGATCGTCAAACTATTCTGCAAGCCAGGCAAGCGGTTCAGCACATTTTTCTGTCCGAGGCCGTGCGCGACTACATTGTCAGACTGGTCGGTGCAACCAGAGGTTATGGCGCTGGTGGACAAGTCTCTACCGCGATATCACAAGCTGCCAGCCCAAGGGCGTCAATTAATCTTGCGCAAGCATCACAGGCGGCCGCCTGGCTTGATGGGCGGGATTTTGTAGCACCCGAGGACATTGCGACGCTAGCCCCAGACATACTCTGTGGGCGTATTGCTCTGGATTACCGGGCAAGAGCTGCAGGCACCTCTACACGTCAGGTGATTAATGAGTTGCTGGAGGCAACTCCACGCGTGTAATTCGATTTCTCATGACGCCCCCATGACAGACCATCCAGCAATCAGTGTCAGTGTGCAGACATTGCTAGATGAACGACATGCGCTGCATGAACCCACGCTATTACAGCCTCGAGGTGCGGGCCAGTGGACCGGTAATTTTCGTGGTCCACAACGTGGTCAGGGGACCGATTTTGACGATCTTCGGCACTACACCGTCGGTGACGATATCCGCCACATTGACTGGAAAGCCAGCGCTCGCACCAGTACCCTACACACGCGCTTGTATCGCGAAGAACGGGAACATCGTGTCACCCTGGTGACTGATTTGCGACGTGCCGTATTTACCGGCTCACAGCAACTGAGAGCAGTGGTGGCCTGTCGACTAGCCGCACGTTTACTGTGGCAGGCGGTGGAAGGTGCAAGCCGGATCAGCCTTGTTGTGCTGAGCGACGAAGGTCTTTACACCAGCGAGTACGGTGGTGGACACCGAACTGCGATCGACGGATGCGCTCTGCTGGCTCGGCGCTATAAATACGCCCTACAGCCCTTGCACCAGCGCGATCTACCCTCCCGGGAAAACCGCTCACACAATGTTGTTGATCGCGACACATCGAGCAACGCTCAAGACCCACTGATTGATCTATCTGAGGCAATACACGCAGCCAAACAGCCACACATTACACTGGAACAGGCTGGACAATGGCTACTCACCCAGACCGGGCTAAAAGGCACGCTGATCTGGATCAGTGGTTTGGATCACGCCGGTGAAAACTTCGATAAGGTCTTAG
>CALKXZ010000152.1 GCA_938003775.1 uncultured Granulosicoccus sp.
GGCACAACCACAGGCACAACCACAGGCACAACCACAGGCACAACCACAGGCACAACCACAGGCACAACCACAGGCACAACCACAGGCACAACAACAGGCACAACAACAGGCACAACAACAGGCACAACAACAGGCGGGACAACAGGCACAACAACACCCACAGGTACTACGTCAGCTAGCGTTAATCTGGATGGTGCGATACGCACAGCGATAACTGATATCAGACTGAGCAGTGACGCCTGAGTAGATTCTCTGAGTTCGAATGAGTGGGAATGGGTGTTTCTGAGTTCTCGCTCTCGGATTTAAACAGCGTTTGTGTCCATTCTTGTTTTTATGCCACGAATTAGTTTCACCTTAGTCTGCGTAGCTGCTCTGTGTTCAGCGCTTATACTGTTGAAGCTGTCGACAGCGACTGAAACTGGCCCGTCAGACCAATCCTTACCAACTGATACCAATGAATTGCTAACCGATGTCGAATCCTACCGCGATCTGGATTTCGGCTTTTCGTTTGCAGTTCCCTCGGGCTGGCAAAAAATCGTCAGTGTCGAATCTGAGGAAGATCTAGAAATTTTAGAACCTGGTTATGCAGTCGGGTTTGAATCTCCTAACCAAGGGGATAATGATCTATTCGCAGACTATATTCTGATCGAAATTCTACCGGGGAGTGAATCCGGCCTTTTTGAAACTGATGGTGTGCATCGCCGCCCCGTATCAATTGATGGACAGGCTACGTGGTTTGACAAGGTTGATATTGACAGTGGAAGCACCGGTATTGACGATGTAGACCTAACGGTCTATCAGGCAGAACTCATTGGCCTTGGTTATACCGTTGGATTGTATGCCATTGGTGAACAGAGTCGCACTAAGCTCATGGCAGCTGCTTTTGAAGTGTTGGTTCGCACTTTTACGTTAGAAGCGGCACCCTTTGTCGTTCTCTAACCTGGCCCCGGTATTGGTGGGCCAGGCTAGTAATTTCTTAAGGGTTAAATACAACACCTATAGTCCGTCAGGATAACCCTCGGGCCATTGTTCTTTTGTTGGTCGATGATTGGGAGATACCTGGCCAGGTATATCATCAGCAAGCGGCAAGTTGCTGGCACCGTCATCAAGCAGAAAGTCATCATACGGTGTTGTTTTTTGATACACACGAATGTAGTCGAGTGTGAACTTGCCTGGGAAAGGTGTATTCTCATCGGGTGATCCTGCCCACCAACCGCCTAATGCCGTGTTGGCAATGACGTACATATCTTGTTTAGAGACCTTAGGGTCAGACACACGATGTACTTCAATACCATCTACATAGAACACGATAGTTCCTGGTCTCCACTCTGCCGCATAGGTATGAAAATCGCTGGTGTAGTCGATGCCAGGAGTCGGTTCAGATTTGGTCGAACGTAATTCTCCATTGGAATCATAGTAATGATAGGTGTGATAGACAACATCCTGATTGTCACCAATAAATTCCATGATGTCTATTTCGGGTTTGTCGTCAACGTAGTAAGCATTGAGCAACCAAAATGCTGGCCAGTAACCTCGTCCATAGGTCACTTTTGCGCGGGTTTCGATATAGCCGTATGTAAACTTAAAAGCATCGTAGCTGGTGATGACCCCAGAAAGATAAGGCTGATTCAACGCTTTTGATGACAGAGCAGGTGGCGTCTTTATTGAGTTGATGGTTAAATTATTACCATCAAATGTAAAGGGGTTAAATCCAAAATCCGGGTCATTAAGAGTATCAACGTAGTACTGCTCTTCGCTGTTGATGATTAGATCGGTACCCCACAAGTACGAGGTATTCCATTTGCTTGAGTCCAGACTATTGCCATTGAATTCATCCGAAAATACGAGCTCGTAGTCTTTTAATAGATCCTCATTGGGCTTTGGGGCATTGGGGTCTGTTCTGCCTAACGTTCTTGCGGATACGGTTAATCCGGTGGCAATGTAATACAGCTTGTCTGCGTAATCAAAAGCCTGAATTTCGTAGTAGTAGTCCTGATCATAGACATCCTCATCAATATACTCAGTCGCAAATACTGTTGTGACGTATTCGGCCTGTCTGTAGACATTGTATCCCCGTGCATCTGGATCGGCATCCCAACTTACCCGAATCGAGTTGGCCAGTACCTCACCGTTAAACCCCTGTGTTGTGTGCGAACTGAATTGTGTCGGCGCTGATGACTGTGGATTCGTATTCCCTGAATTTTCGCCGCTAACCGAAAGCTCATTGTCAGTAGCGGGTGACTGGTTGTCCACACCGTCGGTGGTCTGTGATTCGCTGTTGTCTGTCACCTCTGTATTATCAGAGTTTCCAGCGGGCTGAGTGTTGTCTGGATTGCGCTGCTCAGGTGCTGCTGAACCTGTCTCTGGCATGGAGTCCGAAGTCGCAGTTGTTGGCGCCTTTTCGGCTGTGCCGTTTGGCAAATTCGACGAACTCTCAGCTGAGTCTGATGTATCGGTAGGGGGCAATGATGCCAGTGGATTAGTTGACTCTGGATTTGCGGCAGCGGTCACAGGTTCACCTGAATCGGTTGGCTGCGGCCGGGCAACGACACCTGCAGCTACCGCCTGGGCAAAACTGATGGAGTTAACGCCGTCATTGGATAGCTCTGCAGCACTCACTGATGGGCGACTAAAAGCCTGCGCAGTTTCATTGGTATCCGTATCCGGTGTGGTTGTACCAGCTCCACATGCGCCCAGCAACCCAATCACAGAGAGCTGAAGAACAATGGTACAGCTCCGACGAACCATACTGTGGGTGCTAACTGTGGTCGAGATAATCATAGGTAGTGAGAAACCCCTTGTCCTGCCGTTGGTATGG
>CALKXZ010000153.1 GCA_938003775.1 uncultured Granulosicoccus sp.
CAGCAAACTGGACCCGTCCTGGATATTAGCAGTGCTACCCAGCTTGCTTGAAATTAGATCTGACACTGTGAACTGACGTATCCGTTCATCCGGATAACCCAAGCGTTCAAAGACTGACAGGCGCGTATAAGCGAAACCAGCTTGGCTGCACTCTCGTGCAAGACGTGCCGGGTGACTGTTAGCGTCAGTCAGTACCACTAGCTTTGCATTGCGATGCAACCAAAGACGAAGACTTTCGACGGGTCTTCCGTGCAGACTGACAACACGGATGTCCTGCCAGGACAACCCAACTCGACTGCAAGCGAGCTGCACACTGGACACCGCTGGGTAGAATTTTAAACGTGACTGACTGAAATGCCTTCCTAACCATCGCCCAATGCCGAACAGCAGTGGATCACCCGTCGCCAGCAACGCAACCGACGAGTCAGCGTGTTCTTCCAGAAGTGCTTTGAGTTCAACGAGCTTGGGCAGCTCGATACAGGCAACAGTATCGCTACGATTTTCAAGCTCATGAGCCACAGCGGCCAATTGTCGCACTGAACCGATGACCAGGTCGGTGCATGACAACACCTGCCTCGCCTCTGTTGATAAATCTGCCCGGCCTGACCTACCGTCATCCGAAGAACTCGGGTCCACCGCCATGGACACGACACTCAAGCCAATTACATGGATAAAGCCCATCAGTAGTATTCGCCATGGTTACAACGCAACAAAGCATTACAAGAAGCGGCTGATACAGCACTACCACCCTCGCGTCCCAACAATGTTATACACGGTACGCTCAACGATTCGTGATAATCCCACAAGGCTTGCTTTGATTCCGCCGCGCCAACAAATCCAACCGGCATGCCAATGATCAACGCAGGCCTTGCCATCGGGTTACCCGACTCTTCGATCAACAATTCCAACAGACGAAACAGTGCCGTGGGTGCATTGCCAATAATCACAATACTGCCTGCCAACCGCTCGCGCCACTGCTCAACAGCTGCCATGCTACGCGTTTCACGGGTTGCGATTGCCCGTTCGGTTGTCAGCGGGTCATTGAGATAACACAGTGGTTCACGACTGATCATGCGTTTGGTTATGCCCTGCTTTAC
Organism: uncultured Granulosicoccus sp.; assembly: GCA_938003775.1. GTDB lineage: Bacteria > Pseudomonadota > Gammaproteobacteria > Granulosicoccales > Granulosicoccaceae > Granulosicoccus. The sequence continues at coordinate 1,098 of CALKXZ010000153.1, forward strand.
CATTTCCACATCGCAGAGAATGTCGCAGCTCTGCGCCAGTGCTCGCATGCCGCTCATGCAGGCACTTTCGCTGAATCGTAGCTGCTCAACCAGATGCGGTAAACCCAGACTATGCACAACACGCATCGCAACTTGTTGCTCCTCACGGGTCAACGATGTTAGGTCAGTCAATTCACGAATCTGACGAAAACTTTCTTTTTCAATCGCCTGTGGGTTGCGCTCGTAGTGAAATGTCATGACTGGCCATACCGGTACGCAACCTTGCTAATAGCTGTTGCAGTGGTGCTATGGAAATACTCACAAACATAGTGCTTGCATTGCTCAAGGTCAGTAAATACTTGATCTGCAGCCAGCAATGGCGGTCTAGCCAACATGTAAACCGAAATACCAAGCTTGCGAGCAACGCAAAGTTTTGCGACCGTCGATGAACCACCACTGTTCTTACAAACCAGCGCATCAATACCATACTGCTGCATCAATGCCATTTCTTCGCTTTCTGAAAATGGCCCTATGGCTTTGATCCAATGCATACCAGGTGGCAAGTCATACGATGGCTTGACCGCAGTGCGAAGCACCCAGGTTTTACCAGCCTCAAGGTACCGTGATTGAAGGTCTATCATGGCCGCTGCTGGCAACTGCCCGGCGGCCAATAGAATAGAAGACTTATCTGTTAGCTGCGATAGGACCGACGGCCAGTGTGCACACTCGTGCCAATTATCGGTATCCATTGGCTGCCAGGCTGGTCGCTGGTAACGCCAATAGGCAATACCACACGCAGCTGTTGCCTGACTGGCAGCCAAACTAATACGCTGTGCATAGGGGTGAGTCATATCCAGTACCGCATCAATCTGATGATCCTTAATATAGGCACGCAAACCACCGAATTGACTAAAGCCACCACTAATAACTTTGCAGCTAAGCTGTGGTATTCGCACAAGACCCGCAACACTGTAGGTAATAGCCACCGAGTGGGTGGCATTGTTAGCAGTAACGAAACCTGGCAGCCTGCAAAGCACCTCTGCGATATGCCTGCCATCGGACGTCCCACCCAGAATCAACAGCTGATAAGCATTATTTCTGGTCATTAAAAGACACTATTGCGCTGTCTGTAGCACAACCCACAAAACCACCTTGACGGTCTATCGCCCAGACTTCCAACTCAACCGAGGCCGGTACGATCGTGCGCGCATAATCGTGGGCAACCCTGCACATACTGCCAGCCAGATCAACGTTCTCCGCATTACACAGGTTAAGTGCCTCTATGCTGGTATTGGACTGCAGAATTTTATGCTGCAACGCATCTGTTGCACCTTGAGCCTGCGCTACTCGGGCAATGTGTTCGAAGTCAATTGCAGACGCTCGGCTGTTCAGATCCAAATTTCCATCAGCCAGCTTAGTTATCTTGCCAAATCCGCCACACACACTGAGCTTGCCAGTAGGTACTTTTTTTAAGTACTTCAACACAGCACCGGCAAAATCACCCATCTCTATCAACGCTGTATCGGATAACGAGTAGTGTTGTTGGATCGCACTTTCACTGCTGCTCCCGGTAGAGGCTGCAAGATGAGTAACGCCATTGGCGCGAGCAACGTCCATCCCTTGATGAATAGAGGCAATCCAGGCAGCGCAGGAAAATGGACGTACGATACCCGTGGTGCCTAATATGGAGAGCCCCCCCAGAATGCCCAACCGTGGATTCATGGTTTTGAGCGCAATAGCGTGACCATTCTCAATACCCACACATACTATAAAGCCGCCGTTATAACCGGCTTTGGCGGCAATCGCGTTGAGATGCTGAGACATCATTTGGCGAGGCACTGGGTTAATGGCAGGCTCACCCACAGCCAACGACAAGCCAGCTTTGGTCACTGTACCCACCCCCTCGCCTGCCACGAAATCAATGCCAGGCGTTGGGGACAATGACAGATCGACCGACACGGTAGCGCCATGTGTGGCGTCTGGGTCGTCTCCGGCATCTTTGGTTGTCGTTGCTTTGGCTTGATCCCCAGCACCACTGCACAGATCTATATCCAGCTCCACCGTCTTGCCCTTAGGCAGAGTAATACTGACGCGGGTTGGGTGACTATCCAACAACAAACATTGTGCGGCCGCCACTGAGCATGCCGTAGCGCAGGCGCCGGTCGTTAGCCCGGTACGCAGCGGTGTCTTTTTTTCATCACTCTCTGGCCACATCTAGATCGCCCGACTGACCCAATAAGCACCCATGATAACGGATGCAGCCGCAATGCCATAACGGCACCGGTTGAACAGTTTTATATGTTGTTGCTGCAGATACTGCTGCGCCGCACCAAAGCCCAGACCAAACACCAGCATCGACAGCATCACACCGAATGAAAATACCAACAGATAGACCAGTGCTGCCGTGAGTTCACCGTGTGCAACAGCCGGTACTAAAGCCAGAGCAGGCGCGCTCCCAGCCAGACCATGTACGACGCCAACCATGACCGGCGCATGGGCGTCAGCGGCTTTTTGTTTTGTATGCGCAACACGACTCTGCGACGCTGTCACATGCCAGTGCGTGTGCGTAACACCTTCATGTGTGTGCTCTACCAATCGTAACGCTTGCCGGCGAAATGCGTAGAAACACCACAGCCCCAGCACAATCAGTATGACACCCACCAACATTTCAGCGCTTGTCTGTAATGCCTGCGGAATACTCAGGCCCAGACCAAACAGCAATAATCCGCTGAGCAACAAAATGCTGGAATGACCCAAAGCCCAGTGAGCGCAGAAGCGAAGTGTTTTACGAATACCCGGTCGAGTACTGCTTAGGCTCGATACCGCCATGACGTGATCGGCATCCAGCGCATGCATGAGCCCCAGACCAAAGCCGACCAGTATGATTGCAAAGTATGCGTCCACGTGTGCTTGGGCCTGTTAGTGAGTGGCTGCTAAGTGCTCGCCGGGATTAAAAAGTTTTGCAACCGCCGCCGGATTAGATGGAAAGAACAGATGCAGGTAGGTACCCGTCACTTGATCAGATCGATAAATAGCTTCACCCGGTGCCGGGTGTCGCTGCCGCTTGCCAAAGGCAATGGGCGCGGGTGTATCGGCACTGCGCGAACGATGATGTGCATGCGCACGCACCTCACCTTCAGGCAATGGCGCGGCCTGCATGCCCTGACAGCCTCGCTTTCCGCGCATGCTACCGTGTCCTTGCAACAGACCCGACATAGGGTACTCATCGCCTTGCATGTCCGTTAGCGTTTCCAGGCAATACAGAAAGCCACCACATTCGGCCAGTACCGGTTTACCCTGATCTCGAAACTGTCTGACTGCACCGATCATCGCTCGGTTATCTGATAGCGCTCTGGCATGAAGCTCCGGGTAACCACCGGGTAACCACAGCGCATCCGCTGCTGGAATGTCGCGATCGCTCAACGGCGAAAAATAAGTCAGCGTTGCACCCATCTGCTGCAAAAGCTCCTCGTTTGCTTGATAAATAAAGCTGAAGGCGGCATCGCGGGCAACCGCAATTCGCACGCCTTCAAGCAAAGGCTGAACAGCATCAGGCGTCGCCGCACTGAAGAACTCTACAGGTTCAAGACGAGTGACAAACTCCAGAATGCCAGACTCATCGAGCCAGTCCGCTCCCGCCTCAAATCGACGTTCCAATTCGTCCGCCACCTCACTTGCCTGAACCAGCCCCAAATGTCGCTCTGGCAGAGCAACCGCCTCAGAGCGCGGTAGGTTGGCCATCAATACAAGGTCGTCTGTTAACGCATCTTCAATCAATTGACGGTGCCGTTCCGTGCCGCAGTTGTTGGCTATCATGCCCACAACATGAATGTCGTCCCGATAGCTTGCCAGTCCGGTTGCAATCGCCGCGGCTGTCTGCGCCATGCCCTTAACATCCATCACAATCGCCAGCGGTATATTAAAACGTGCTGCCAGATCTGCACTGGAGGGGTCACCGTCGAACATACCCATAGCGCCTTCAACGAGTATCAAATCGGCACTTTGGGCAGCTTCAAAGAACTTCTGTTGGCAGTAAGCTTCACCGGCCATCCACAAATCCAGTTGATCAACCGGTTGTCCCGAAGCTTGATGCAGTATTTGCGGGTCCAGGTAATCAGGGCCAGTCTTAAACACACGCACCACTTTGCCCTGGCGCGTTAGTAGGCGTGCCAACGCCGCGCTGATTGTTGTTTTACCCTGCCCGGATGCAGGTGCGCTGAGAAACAGCGCGGGACAACACGCGGATGTCTCGATGGAAGTGGGCGTTGACCTCTTGATAGTTGGACTCATGCGGGCAGTTGCCAATAGGTTGCACCCAACAAGTTGGATAATTCAGCTGCAC
>CALKXZ010000154.1 GCA_938003775.1 uncultured Granulosicoccus sp.
GGCCAGCCATACAATAGAAGTCACCGCTACATCCGATGATACATCCACATCAGTCCAATCGTTTGTAGTGCTGGTGGGTGATGTGGATGAGTTCGATGTCGGTGCGATTAGTGATACTGATGTGGCTGCAAATTCAGTGGAAGAAGACGCAATCGTTGGTACAGCTGTGGGCATCACGGCGCAAGCCACTGACGCTGACTCCACAGATAGCGTCACTTATTCACTAACAGATAATGCCGGTGGTTTATTCCAGATTAATAGTTCTACCGGCGTTGTCACCGTTGCTGCGGGACTGGATCGGGAGACAGCTGCCAATCACATCATAGAAGTCACAGCCACGTCGGATGACACATCCACGTCAGTCCAATCGTTTGTTGTGCTAGTGGGTGATGTGGGCGAGTTTGATGTTGGTGCGATCAGCGACACTGACACAACCTCCAACACAGTGGATGAAGATGCAACCGTTGGCACCGCTGTGGGCATCACGACCGAAGCCACTGATGCTGATTCGACAGATAATGTCACGTATTCATTGAGTAATGATGCAGGTGGGTTGTTTGCCATTGATGCACTAACTGGCTTGGTGACTGTCGCTGGTGCTCTAGATACAGAGACTGCAGCAAGCCACACCATTGAGGTGACTGCCACATCAAGTGACAACTCTACTAGTGTTCAAATCTACAATATCATCGTAAATGACCTGAATGACACAGGACCATTGATTACGCCAAATCAGAATTTTTACGTGAATGAAAATGCTGCTAATGGCACGGTCGTGAACATCGTAGACGTCACTGATCCTGACACGATTGGGAATAGCAATTGGATTATTACCGCTGGCAATATAGACAGTGCATTTTCTATTGATGCTAATACAGGTGAGATCAGTGTTGCCGATACGTCGCAGATAAACTTTGAATCTCAAACGACATATACCCTGACCGTCACTGTCAGTGATGGCATACATATCTCTGCACCTGAAAATGTCAACATAAATATTGTTGATATAAACGATACCGCACCAATCATTGATGGTGGTCAGCGTTTTTCAGTCCCCGAGAATACTACCGCGTCGAGCATTGCCTTAGGACTCATTTCAGCAAGCGATATAGATGGGGCTAGTCTGTTAAGTAGTTGGCAGATCGAGGGAGGGGTAAATGCTAACCGATTTTCTATTGACCCTGACACGGGGAGATTGGTGCTTACGGATACATCTGGACTTGATCATGAGACCGCTCCAGTGCTTGAAGTGCAAGTCTCAGTCTATGATGGCGCTTTTCGGTCAAATCCTCAATCAGTATTTATTGATATTACGGATGTCAATGAAGCTCCTATGGCAACAAATGATGTCATCCTCACCCAGGAAGATACGCCGGTTTACATAAGTATTGCTGATCTGATCTCTAATGACACCGATAATGACGCAGACGATCTATTGACTCTGAACAATTTCACGCAACCGACATTTGGCAAGGTTGTAGATCAAGGTGATGGTAGGCTTTTATATTCACCGAATCCTGACTATCATGGTTTGGACTCATTTACCTACACGATTCAAGATAGCACTGGGGAAATAAGTACGGCTTCAGTCACGGTGGATATCGAATCAGTAAACGATGCACCCATCTTAGCGCCTGACTCCGGTGAAGGAGCTGAACCCACTCCAGGAGTAATTGATGCACCAATAGCATCAGGTGGAAGTGTATCTATTGCTGAGAACTCAACTAATGTGGGACAAATAGCCGCTGTGGATGTGGACGGGGATGTTGTTGAATATAGTTTGGCTGGTCCGGATGCGCATTTGTTTGTGATTGATGGGACAACAGGTGTTATCAGTCCAATAGCGCCTCTGGATTTTGAAACTCCGCAAGACTCCGATAGTGATAATCGCTACGATGTTGAAATACTCATTACTGATACATTAGGTGAGAGAAATAGAATACCGCTTAGTTTTACTGCCATTGATGTCAACGAAGCGCCAGCTCTTGTGGAGGAAGTATTCACAGTGCAAGAGGGTTTTACAGGTCAACTAGCACAGTTAACCGCGTTTGATCCTGATTCTGGTGACCAGCTCGAATTTTTGCTGATCACGGATGGTGTAGTAGATAGCGGAGTAAACCTGACTTTATTTTCAGACGGACGTTTATCTGTAAATGGCCTGACGGCTGGCACTTACGAGATCGAGGTTCAGGTTAGAGACAGTGCGGGTTTGGTCTCGATAGGCAGAGTGACGTTAAACGTGGAACCGGTGACAGAAGAAGAGCCGGTATTAGGTAACGCTATTCCCAACTTTTCACAAATTGAACCGACGACTCCGACAGTGATTGAGAAGCCGTTGGAGGCTGTGGTCAATTACATGCCCTCTACCATTGATGCGGGCCATACTTTGAATGCAGCTGTTGTGGTTTTCCACGTCGATTCTGGACTTCATCCAACCATTACCGAGTCTGATAAAACCCGCAATACAGCTGAATCATTGACTCCAATAGTCCCTGTAGCTGATACCAGAACGGTGATCACTTTTGAGAGGTCTTTGCAGGATGTCGATACTGGAACGTTCGCATTATTGTCAGCCATGGACTCTTCATTTGTTACCCCAACACCACAACAATTACTCGATCTTATTAGTCAGGTCCGTTCTTCGCTTGATGAGTTTGGTGATAAAGAACAATTAAGTAATGAGCGACTTACACTTGTTGTAGCCTTTGGCGGGGTTGCCTTCAGTATTGGTGTTGCCAGCTGGTTACTGAGTTCGCGAATCTTACTAGCCGCTGCATTATCAACAGTTTCGCTGTGGCGTTCAATAGACCCAATTCCAGTGCTTCTAGGCGGAGATCGTGAACGAGAAGAACTAGATGATGAGCTGTATCCTTCAGAAGATAGTGGCCAGGGACCCTCTAATAAGGTCGTATCCGATGGATAAACGAATTAAATTTCGAAGTCGTTTGAGCGGTAAGTTTCCTTTGTTTCCAGTGACGCTTATCCGCCCGGTACAGCTAGCTATCAGTCTCGTTTTGATGACAATTGGAGTGTTGTTTACTGCAGAATTGCTTGGAATCGGACCGGATAATCGAGAGAATTTACGCCAAGCTCGAACTACAGCAGCAGAATCACTTGCTGTGCAACTGTCAGTGTTTGCGAGTACGGGTGACGATGCCGCTGTCAAACGCACTGTTTCTAATTTTGTTGAACGCAGTAAAGATGTCAGGGTCGCAACACTGGTACGAGCGGATGGTCGTGTGCTTGCTGGACATGGTGAACTTGAGTTGCTTGACAATCCCGCCACGTCTGCCGCTACGCTGACACACCTAACACTACCGATTCTTAACGGAAATCGAAACTGGGGTGAGGTGCGGGTGGTCTTCGAATCTGCAGGCATTGCGGCTCGTGAATTAAGCTGGTTCCTGTTTTTTGGGTTCTTTTCATTTGTCAGTTTCGCATTGTTTCTAAGTCGGGTATTGAACCAGCTAGATCCGGGGCGCGTGGTTCCAGACAGAGTTGAGACCGCGTTTGATCTATTTAGTGCTGGTGTTGTTATTCTTGACGAAAGATTACGCATCGTTATGGCTAATCAGGCTGCAGGTAAGATAGTAGGACGCCCGATTCGAGACATAACGGGACTGACTATGGATGAATGGCCGTGGTTAGAAAATGAGAATTGGCAGTCTCCTTGGACGACTACTTTGCACAGCGGCCTTGCGGTATCTGATCAGCAGCTGAGACTAACCGGTGAAGATGGCGTTGAGAAAATATTTTCGGTAAGTTGTGCAGCTGTTGGCACGGCAAGCGAGGCAAGAGGTGTGCTGGTTACGCTAGACGATCTGACCCCTATTCAATATCAAAACCGTGAACTTTCAGAGGCACTTCGCGAACTACAGCGCACAAAAGAGTCCATCAGTATCAAGAATTCTGAGCTTGAGCTGTTGGCTAAGATTGATCCACTGACAGGGATTGCCAACCGGCGAACCTTGATGGAACAATTTGCTTTCGATTTCATGCACGCTAAGTCGAGAGGTATGCCTCTGGCTTGCATTATGTGCGACATAGACCATTTCAAAACTGTTAATGACACCTTTGGTCACGCTGTAGGTGACGATGTAATACGAGCTGTTGCAGACACATTGAGAAATATTTGCCGAGAAAAAGATACGATCGGACGCTATGGTGGTGAAGAATTTGTCATAGTACTACCAGAGCTCGATGCCGGTTCTGCGGCTGAGGTTGCAGAGCGCGCTCGTATCGCCGTCATTGCATTGGCATCAGGGACGCGTCTTCCTGTGAAAAGTCTGTCAGTTAGCTTTGGCATTGCCGTATTATCGGACGAAATGTCCGAATGCGCACTGCTTGTTGACGCTGCTGATAAGGCGCTGTACACAGCGAAAGACAGTGGCAGAAATTGTATTGCTGTATATGACGGACTCGATAGGGAATCAACCGTATCAGAAAGTACGGTAAGCGTGCATGTCTCAAAAGAAGATCATTCCATGGCACGTGTAATAGAATTGGAAGCTCTGTTAAACGAACGGGAGCGTGTGCACCAGTCACTGTTTGAATTTGATGTGTTAACTGGAATTCCCATGCGCACACTTTTTCTACAACGTGTAGAGACTGAACTCATTCGTGCCGAACGAAGTGCCATGCACGTTGGCGTTATATCATTCGAGTTGCGTGAGCTTGACCGCATCATAACCAGTTTCGGACACGCAGCTAGTGATGCGTTAGTCATTGAGTTTGTTGATAGACTGGAAAAAGGGTTGCGTGCAACCGATATAGTGTCTGAATTGACGTCAGAACACTCACTGTCGCGTGTAACTTCAAACGAATACGGTATGTTGTTGTCCGACTTAGTAGACACCGCTAGCGCCATGATAGTGGTTACTCGCCTAAAACGTTTACTAAAAAAGCCATTTCTTGTTGCACATCAGCGAGTTTATGTTGGTGCTAATATTGGTATAGCCTTGGCTGCACCAGCCGAATGGAAGGCAGCTGAGCTCTTTGAACAAGCTAGTGAGGCACGTTTACGGGCTGCTGCGAAGCCAGATAAAGTTTCTCATGAATTTTCATCTGCAATTCTTGATGACCAATCGCATGATTACATTCGTCTTGAAGCCGATCTGCACGACGCGTTAGAACGCGACGAGTTAGAGATTTGGTTTCAACCAAAGTTTGATTTGTCTGAGCGACAGGTTACTGGAATGGAGGCACTATTACGCTGGAAACATGAAACCCGAGGTTTCGTATCTCCGGTGGTTTTTGTGGCAGTGGCGGAAGCCAACGGATTGATAGGTAGATTGTCCACACTCGTATTGAATAAAACACTTGAACAAATCAGTCTATGGACGACAATGGGATTCGATGATTTATGTGTCTCAGTGAATGTTTCGCCCATGCAATTAAGAGCGGAATCGTTAGTCTCTGAGACGATTGAAGCATTGAAGAGCTCTGGAGTGTCGGGTAATCGCTTAGAAATAGAACTCACTGAAACCTCTGTACTTGAACGTCCAGAGGAAGCGAGAATTGCACTGCAGAAACTGCGTGCGGAGGGTATCAGTATTTCGATGGACGACTTCGGTACTGGTTATACATCGTTAGCTTTACTCGCTGATCTGCCCTTAGACACGGTAAAAATTGACCGATCATTTGTCTCGGCTATGAGTGATAGTCCACGCAGTCAAGCAGTGGTCGAGTCAATCATTACAATGGCTCACGCGTTAAAACTTCGTGTTGTTGGTGAAGGGGTTGAAACTAACGAAGAATTAGAAATTTTGGCACGCTTTGGTTGCGACGAAGTTCAAGGCTACCTTATTAGTCGACCTCAACCCGCTAAAGACATTACAGAATTTCTAGTCCGTCAGCGTGCCTCAGAGCAAAGTAGGCGGCGTGCCTGACCGCTCTGATTTGAAATCGGGGCTGACCAGCTTATTGATTACAAGGCATCTGTTTAATGCCACGCAGCGTGGGTAACCTTGTGAAAATGTTGCGGATATGTAATTTATAGATTGGCAGTTAAGGTTTATCGGTTCTGAGTCCGAGTAATTTATACGCAGGGCAGAAGTTGATGACACCGGTTGCCAGTAACACCACGCCAATAACAATGGCCAATATCCCGGCAAATGCTGTCAGTCCGCCCAGTTTAAAAAATCCCAGTGTCAGCAGAATGATACCAGCGACTATACGTATAAATTTATCGGATGAACCCAAATTTGCTTGTAATGTCATGGTTTTTCCTCTTCGGTCAAAATGTCAATTGTTACGTTAGTGTTGAACAAGCGACGGCTAATTGATCTGAATCAAATAGCCCACTGTGGCCAAGCTGGATGTCGATAGCAGCACCAATTCAAGGCTGATTCAAATCCTATCTAATCGACTCTCTGGATGCAATAGTAGGACAATAATCACCTCAATAAAACTGAGTGACTAGCGTGTAGTGCTGCACAATATTATGCCTGGCAACTACTATGATGTCACGGGTTTACTTGTACTGTGCACTAACCATTCAAAATCGAGGCACGCGGCCACGATAGTCAGCGTGGTGAGCATAAAACTGTTTCGGATAATTAGTGATAGCAAATCTAAGACTTACAATTGACCATGTTCTGAATCATTATTTGAGTTGGCTAGGCCCTTACAGAATAATTTGATGTTTGTGCGTATTTTTTTTAGGTGCGCGTTGACTGGGATGATTCTGGGGTGCTGTTATTAATAGATACTGAGCGTTGTTATTAATCGCGTTGCTGAGCGTTGACGGAGAATAGAAAACCCTGCCAGTTCTTTAAATTATGTAGGTTGAGATAATGATCTGGGTATTAAAGAGAGGTATCCAGGGGGCGGGTACCATGATAGGAATATACGTTCAGTCTCTGCAGTGGTTAATCTGAATTTACGCCATTTGGTCAAGTTAGGTATTGACTCAGTCCCTGTCACGCCCGATAGTTGTCCAGAGGTTTAATGGCTCGTGGCAACTGTTGTTCAGTGACAGAAATCAATGGCAGTTCCAAAGGTAATCATGCTATGAGACATGCACACTGGCCCTTAATGAGATTAGTCGATGAACACACTGGTTGCGGGGTTTGCGGTGTCAGCGGCATAATAATGACGGCACACACGTGGCTGTGTTGCGGTAGATTAGGAAGACAGAAAAACGGAGTATACAGATGCAAAGAACTACACAAGGTCGCGGTGTACGCTACGACAGCATTCTTGAAACTATTGGTAACACGCCGTGTGTGCGTATCAACCGGTTAGCACCTGAGAATATCAACCTCTATGTAAAAGCTGAGTATTTCAATCCGGCCGCTTCAGTCAAAGACCGGTTGGCAGTAAGCATTATAGAAGCGGCTGAACGCAGTGGTGAGCTAAAACCAGGACAGACGGTTGTTGAGGCGACGAGTGGTAACACCGGAATCGGTCTTGCCATGGTATGTGCAGCTAAAGGCTACCCACTAGTTATAACTATGGCCGATAGCTTTTCTATCGAACGTAGAAAGTTGATGCGGTTCATGGGGGCTAAAGTCGTGTTAACGCCACGGGCCGAAAAGGGGCTTGGTATGTACCGCAAAGCTCAGGAACTAGCCGAGGCCAATGGCTGGTTTCTGGCCAGGCAATTTGAAACCGAGGCAAATGCAACAATCCACGAACATACAACAGCAAGAGAAATATTATCTGACTTCGCTGGCAAGACGATCGACTACTGGGTAACTGGTTATGGTACCGGTGGCACCGTAACGGGGGTTGGACGCGTACTACGAAAAGAGAGTCCTGCGACCAAGATCATACTCAGTGAGCCTGCCAATGCACAACTGGTTGCCAGTGGAGAGGTACAGCAGCGTACATCTGAAGGCGGACCCGCCAAGAGCCATTCGGCGTTCGAACCTCATCCGATACAAGGGTGGACTCCCGATTTCATCCCGCTTGTGCTACAGGAGTCAATAGATGATGGTCTGTATGATGATCTCATTCCAGTTGCCGGTGCGCTGGGTATTGAATGGTCCATGAAGTTAGCGCAACAAGAGGGTATTTTTACTGGAATATCGGGTGGTTCGACCTTTGCTATCGCCATGGATATTGCGAAACAGGCAGCTGCCGGTACAACCATACTGTGCATGCTCCCGGATACCGGTGAGCGCTATTTGTCTTCGCCATTGTTTGAGTCCATTCCCGAAGATATGTCAGACGATGAAATTGAGCTGTCGAATTCCACGCCGGGTTATCATATGCCAGCCTCATAGCTGACGGAGACTTATCAATGCCACAGTACAAGCTTTCATATTTTGATTTTGACGGCGGGCGCGGCGAGCCAATCCGTATTGCCTTGCATGCGGCAAATATCGAGTTTGAGGATATCCGGCTATCATTTCCAGAATTTGGTGAAATGCGTAATAACACTCGATTCAATTCAGTACCGGTTCTGGAAATTGATGATCAGCAGTTTAGCTCAAGCATCATGGCAACAAGGTTTTTACCAATGTCATGAATATCGCCTTTAACTGTTCCAATTACGACTTTACCCGTAGATGTTTTGTTTTCAGAGGCTGCTAAAATCGGGCGCAATAAGGCCATGCC
>CALKXZ010000155.1 GCA_938003775.1 uncultured Granulosicoccus sp.
ATGGACATACCAGCGCCAAAAAGAGATCAGCTGACGTACAAGGACGAGGCGGATTTTCGCTACATCGGCAAGGGCGAATTGCCGATTACCGATATGTGGGACATTACAACCGGTCAAGCGCAGTATGGCGCTGATGTTGAACTGGAGGGCAAGCTTTATGCGCTTATAGCCAGACCGCCGGTTGTTGGTGGCACAGTTAAGTCGTTTGACGCTACAGCAGCCTTAGCAGTACCCGGTGTCTTAGATGTAAGAGAAGTACCCGGAAGCTCGCTAGGTTCAAAGTTCAAACCTCTGGGCGGAATCGCAGTAGTTGCAACCAACACCTGGGCGGCGATAAAGGGTCGGGATGCTCTGGTCATTGAGTGGAACTCTGGCGAACACGGCAGTTTTTCCACAGCCAACTACGAGCAAGAATTGCGCGCAGCGGTCAATGCACCGGGTACCAATGTACGACAACAGGGCGATACCGATACCGCATTAAAGAACGCATCGCGAGTTATCGCTCATGAGTACTACCAAAAATTCAATGTTCACTCGACCATGGAGCCGCCCGCAGCACTAGCCAATGTCAAGGATGGAGAGTGTGAGATATGGGCCTGCGTGCAAAGCCCTTACGGTGCACGGCTTGATGTGGCAGAGTTTCTGGGACTCGACGAAGAGGATGTGCGCGTTAATGTCACGTTACTCGGTGGTGGGTTTGGACGTAAATCGAAATGCGATTTTGTCATCGAAGCTGCGTGGTTATCACAGCAACTGGAACGGCCAGTGCAGGTGCAATGGACACGTGAGGATGATGTTCGACATAGCTTTCACCATGCCTCATCGGTTGAACGTATTGAAGTGGGTCTGGATGAAAACAATAAACCGATTGCATGGCGTCATCGCAGTGCGCAGCCCTCTTTCCTGTCAACCTTTGTCCCCGATGGCGGCGATCAACACCCGGTAGAAATCGGTATGGGTCTGGAAGATTGTCCCTATGAAATTGCCAACATGCAGGCTGAGTATTGTAAGGCGTTTGCACATACCCGCATTGGCTGGTTTCGTTCGGTGTCGCATATACAACGCGCGTTTGCGATTCAGTCCATGACCGCGGAATTGGCTCATGAGCTGGGTCGTGACCAGAAGGAATTCCTGTTGGAGATGATCGGCCAGCCACGTCAGCTGGACTGGCAGAAAAACGGCCTGCCCCAGGCTTACTGGAATCACGGTGAACCGTTGGACGAATTTCCGATTGATACAGGACGTATGCGCGACCTGGTGGAGCTTGTCACTCGTGAGGCCGGATGGGGCAAAGAGCTACCTAAGGGCGAAGGTCTGGGGCTGGCGTTTCACCGCAGTTTTGTGTCGTACATTGCCACCGTTGTCCATGCCAAGGTCGATGATTCAGGAACACTGAGTGTGCCTGAAGTACACACGGCTATTGACTGTGGCTTTGTGGCTAATCCAGAGCGTGTGCGATCACAAATGGAGGGTGCCTGCGTGTTTGGTATGACCTCTGCCATGCACGGCGGTGTGAACTTTGAAAACGGTGCGGTGGTTGAAAGTAATTTTCACGACTACCGACTCATGCGCAGTAACGATTACCCGGAAAACGTGCATGTGCACATAACGCCACACCCGTTTTCCGTGCATGCCACAGGCGTCGGGGAACCTGGCGTTCCACCGTTTCTACCGGCATTGACCAATGCCATATTCAATGCAAGCGGTAAACGGATTCGTAATCTGCCTATTGCTAACCAGCTGTCAATATAAACGGTAATGAGCCGGGGCGTGGCGCCACTCTATATACCCACCCATATTCCACCCTAGACTTTGGCCACGTCCCGCTCACTATCGGCCTCAGCCATTCTATCGGCGGTGTAGCGCGTGCCGGTAACAGTTGATTCGTTAATCAGCACATTCAGCGAATCTACTGTGCCTGCTTCTAACTTAACACTGGCAGCAGCCGCATTGTCGCGCATGTGTTGCAGGTTCCGGGTACCGGGAATTGGTACCAAGGTTTCGTTCTCAATAGTCAGCAGCCAAGCCAGTGCCAGTTGGGCCATCGTGCAGTTATTGTGTGCAGCAATGTCACGCAATGGCTCCAGCAATTTCACATTCTTAGCAAACGCATCCGGTTCAAATCGTGGCCGCGCAATCGTTGCACGTAAATCATTGTTGGCCAGCTGTCCAACATCTTGAGCGGTGCCTGCCAGAAAGCCTCTACCCAAGGGTGAGAATGGAACGAAGCAGGTATTGGTCTGTGCACACGCGGCTAACAACCCATGTTCCGGCGTGCGTGACCACAACGAATACTCGGATTGAACCGCAGCAATCGGATGTACCGCTTGCGCACGCTTTAATGTTTTTGTTGAAATTTCAGACAAACCAATCTCTCGCACCTTACCTTCTTTCACCAGCTCAGCCATGGCACCAACAGACTCTTCAATGGGTACATCTGGATCCAAGCGGTGCAGGTAGAACAAATCAATAACATCGGTCTGTAATCGTTGCAGACTGGTTTCACATTGTGTGCGGATGGTGGCAGGATCACCCTTGATACCTGCAGGCGCCAGACCACACTTGGTGGCTAATACAAACCTGTGTCGGTGCGTGGATAGCACCTTGCCAATCAATGTTTCGTTGTGCCCTGCACCGTACATGAAAGCGGTATCCAGAAAATTGATACCGCTGTCCAACGCATCAAGCAATAGGGTCGCTGATTCTGCTTCATCGGCAGGGCCGTAGCCAAACGACAGATTCATACAGCCTAGCCCCGTTGGCGTGACTGATAAAGCACCTATATTGCGTTGCCTATCGCTCATTAGCTTCTTAATGCTTCGTTTTTGGGATCGTAAGGCGATTCCACATCGACTGTGGCAGCGCGCATTTGACCCAGCACATTCACGTGTAACTGCGTACCTACTTGCGCAAATTCTGGCCGCAAATAACCCAGCGCTATACTTCGCTCAACACGATGACCATAACCACCTGAGGTCACATAGCCAACAATATCCTCACCGTTATGAATCGGGCATCCGTACAACGCATCCGTCTGATTGGTCATCTCATCAGCGTGTGTATCGAGAGTGAGAGTGGTAAAGACATCAGCCAACGGCTTAGACGCCTCAGCCACCAGCGCAGCCTTGCCTTTGAAAGCTGGCTTGTTCAGATCCACAAACCGGTCAAGGCCAGACCTGAGCGGTGAGTACTCATGGTCCAGATCACCTTTCCATCCACGATAGCTTTTTTCAAGGCGCATGGATTCCATGGCGTACATACCAAAATCTTTCATGCCAACAGACTCACCGGCGCTCATCAGTGCGTCATACAGGGCTAGGTGGTCCTCCATTTTGACATGCAGTTCCCAGCCCAGCTCACCCACGAAGTTCACACGCAGCGCGCGTACGTCAATACCGGCAAGTTGAATCGGTTGATAGGTTAACCAGCGGAACGACTCGTTACTCAGGTCTGAATTGGTCAGTTGTTGCAGCACATCCCGCGAGCCTGGTCCGGCAATAACCAACGTGCCGTAATCGTCAGACACATCGGTTATATCGATGGCATGCGTCGCTGGCAGATGTTCATCCAGCCATTGAAAATCATGCCACTTTGCCGCCGCGGCACTGATCAACAGATAATGTTCTGGCGCTAATCGGGTCAATGTCATTTCAGACCACACACCGCCATCCTCAGCACAGAAGTAGGACAAGGACAAGCGACCTTCGCGCGGTAGTTTTCCGGCTATTAAGGTGTCAAGCCACGCGGAAGTTCCTTCCCCTTGGACTTCAAATTTACTGAACCCGCCAAGATCCAGTAGCCCGACATTGTCGCGAACATTGCGGCACTCCTCGCCAACCGCATCAAACCACGTGCCTTGCTGATAGCTTGGCACCGTATCCACTTTGTCTTGTGCGCGTGCAAACCAGGTTGCTCGCTCCCAGCCACCGCGTGCACCAAACTGGGCGCTCTTCTCTTGCAGACGATCATAAGCCGGTGTGACTTTACGCGGCCGACCTGCCGGACGCTCTTCGACCGGAAAGTTAATCGCGTATTCATGCTGGTACAACTCGATGGCTCGGTCCACCACATAAGGTTGATCCGCGTAATCTGTGTAGCGCCGAGGATCCAATCCCCACAAATCCCATTCCGGCTTGCCATCGATAACCCACTCGGCAATGGACTTACCTGCTCCACCGCTTTGACAGATTCCAAAGCTGAAACCGTTCATCTGGAAGAAGTTTGGTAGACCAAAAGCTGGACCTACATAGGGTGAGCCATCCGGTGAGTATGGAATGGGGCCATTAATTACGCGTTGCACCCCCACTGTACCGAGTATGGGCATGCGTTCGCAGGCTTTTTCGATGTACCACTCAAGCCGATCCAGGTCGTCGGCATACAATTCATAAGCAAATTTTTCGGGTATTTTGCCATCGCTCCATCGGGCCTTGGCATTCTCCTTTTCATAGGGTCCAAGTATGAGCCCGGTCTTTTCCTGACGCAGGTAATAGGAATCATCCGGGTCGCGCACCAGCGGCATCAACCCATCTTCAGCCTCCAGCTCAGGAATACTTTCGGTCACCAGGTATTGATGCTCTAGCGATACCATGGGCAGGTACTTGCCACCCAGTGTGGCTACTTCTGCACCTCGGTAACCACCAGCATTGATCACATATTCTGCGCGTACCTGTCCCTTGTCAGTCTGTATGTTCCATTCGCCACTGTCAGTGCGGGCTATGCCTGTCACTTTAGTAAAGCGATGTATCGTTGCACCCATCTTGCGGGCATGAAACGCATAGGCTTGGGTCAGTTGGCTGGGGTCGATATCGCCATCGTTGGGGTCCCACAGCGCACCTTTTAAATCATGGTCCTCTAGAAACGGATTACGCGCCTTCATTTGCGCCAGGTCCAACATCTCGTACTCAATACCTATGGCATTGGCCATGGCAGTCACGTGATGAAACTCCTCCATACGCTGACGAGATTGTGCCAGCCGGATTGAACCGGTCTTATGGTAATTAATTGGGTAGTCCGTGTTTTCGCAAAGTGTTGAGAACAACTCAGTGCTGTAGTGCTGCAACTTCATCATGTTGCGCGAACTGGAGAACGTCGGGATGTTGCCCGCTGCATGCCAGGTAGAACCGGAGGTCAGTTCATCCATCTCTAGCAGCATGCAGTCAGTCCAACCCCGCTCGGCCAAATGATACAACGCGCTTGCACCCGCGACACCGCCGCCAATGATTACTACCCGGGCTTGTGACTTCACACTGATTCCTCTGTTTTTCTGTTCATGGCATCAAGGGGCAACTCGATGTTGAATTTTGCGCGTATGGCGGCATCCAGCTCGTCGGGTATATGACGTGGGTAATGCTTGCCCAGTATGTCATCCACACGAGCTCGTGCTTTTTCTATCAACACCGGTTTGTCTTGTTCTGCCCATTCTTTGGGACTGGTACGATCACCGACGTCTGGATAGATGTATTCGCTTTGCATCAGCTGCATGGTTTGTCCGTGCCCCAAGTAGTGAGCCGGGCCATCGATACAGACATCGCGCATGGATTGCAATGATAACGTTTCGTCATTGACTTCAATGCCTCTAACAGTGCGATTAATCGCACCTAACATATCGTTATCAATCACCATGCTCTCGTAGCACACGCCCAGTAGCGAGGCATGCATACCAGCTGACTCATAAATAAGATTAGCGCCTGAATGTGCCGCCAGAATGTTGGTGTACGCTTTCTCATACCCGGACTGTGCGTCGGGAAGCTTTGCATCGGCCATACCCGCAGCAATACCGGTCGGTAGTCCGTAATAGCGTCCCATTTGTCCGCAGGCCGCCATCAAAACAGCCTGTTCACCACTACCGCCACTCATCGCACCGGTGCGTAGATCCGATACAAACGGCCAGGTACCAAAAATGGCCGGATGCCCAGGCACCAGCAAGTTGACGAACACCAAACCTGCCAGCACTTCTGCCACTTCCTGCACCACCGCGCCTGCCAAGGCCGCCGGACTGGTTGCACCGGCTTGTCCTGCTGCCAGCAACAACACGGGCATACCACCGCGCACGGCAGTTTCCATACAGTGACACGCGTCCTCGGCAAAGCGCAACGGGGGTACCACGAAACAATTGGACATACTGACAAACGGACGTTCCCGCCATTTTTTTTCACTGCCCGCTACCATGTGCAACATCTCAAGCGACTGAGTCACGTGCTGTGGCTCGACCCAACTAGAGCCCACATGTTTGGTTGTACCGCTGATAGCGGCATAACAGGTATTGAAATCAAGGTCGGCAGGCTCCGCGACATCGCGAGCCACCAGGCAACGCTGGAAAAAATGGATATTATCCATCTGATCAACCAACCGCGCCATGTCGTACAGATCATTCAGGGTTGAATCTCGATACTCCCGCTGTTCAATATCAACAATATGCACCGCAGCACCGGCAGTACCGAAGTACACACGTGAACCGGACACTTCAATATCGTGCTTGGGGTCCTGACCATACAGAACCAATTCGTGTGCGCAGTGAGTCAATGTATCCTCAACCAGTGCGCGTGGAAAATACAGTCGCCCATCTTGGTAACTTCCACCGGCGTTGGTTACAGCCTCGATGCACGATGGAATCGCCTGGGCCAGCCCAATAGTGGACAAGGCCTCCATAACAGCCTCGTTAATCTTGTGCATATCGGTGCTGGACAATGGTTGATAACTGCCACCACGCATGCCCGGCCTGACGGCACGATCAGCATCGGCCAGCGGAGCGGCACGTAAAGCGCGCTTGGCAGCTCGCGCACCACGTCGGGAAGTTCTCTTGACAGCGTCACTCATAGCGGGAATTGGATCGCAGGCTATTTCAGCCCAGCCAAGTATCAACCCGAGCACGCGCTGCCAACCCACACCCTACGACGCTCATCCGAACTGAGACGACAGTCGATGTAACATTTAGCCCTACCTGCAAGCGACTGTGAACTTTATCGCTTTATTATCGGGCAATAACTGCAGGTTTCTCTGGCAGCTGACGTCACTAGTGAACTGAAACCCTAGTTTGTTCCAGCACACTAGCGTACTTTACGCGCCTCCGTGGGCGAGTATCCAAACAACACACGAAACCTTCGCGAAAAGTAATCCGCTGAGGAGAACCCAACCGCGGCAGCGACCTCCAATACGCTCAAGGTAGTTTGGCGTAATAGATCGTGGCCTGCGCGCAATCTCACCTGCTGATAATAGAGTGTCGGTGTGGTGTGCAGATAGGTGCGGAAAAGGCGCTCCAACTGCCGTGGGGAGATCTCCGCCATGGCGGCTAGGTCAACGGTGCTGATCGGTTGTTCAAGATTGGACTCCATCAGCTCAATACAGCTGACCACACCGGGGTGATGAATGCCGGAGCGCACCACAATACTGCGACGTTGCGGATCGGTTGCTTCTCGTGAATCGGTGGCAATAAAAAGATCCGCTACCTGTGTGGCCAGTGCGTGCCCGTGATCCTCTCGGATCACTGCCAACATCATATCCAGCGCAGCGGTGCCACCGGCACAAGTAAACAGGCCTTGATCCATCTCGTAGAGCTCAGATGACACCGTGATTTGCGGGAAAGCTTCACGAAAGCCCGGTAGGTTCTCCCAATGGATGGTGCAGCGCCTGCGTTTGATGAGTTCGGCCTGTGCCAGCATATAGCTGCCCGAATCCAGTGATCCGATCAGGGCGCCGCGCGCCACAAACTGACGCAACGCGCGAAACACGCGTGCATCGTTGAACTGGTGTGGTTCGTGCGGTCCGCAGACAATCAACCGATCGAACCTGCCACCATCGTGGATGCTCTGGTCGACGGCCAATTTCATGGCATTGTTGGCCAGTGCATGGGCGCTATCGGTACCTATAAGGGTCCACTGATACAGCGCACACCCACTGAATCGATTGGCCGCCCGCAATGGTTCCAGCGCCGATATGAACGGCAGCATGGCAAAGGTGTCAGGTAAAAAAAAGCCGATTCGCTGCTCAGCCTCACCATCCATGACACCATAACGATGGTGGTCGATATTTGAATCGGTCTGGACCATGGAATCGTGAATGTGCAAGATAAACGTGTTATTAAATACGAGTATGAAGTATATCGGGTTGCTGGTCACAAGCTTATGCCTCAGCGGTTGCACCAGCTTGTTTTTCTTCCCGATGAAACAGCACGTCACAACCCCAGCACAGCTTGGCTACGACTATCAGGATGTGTACTTACGTGCTGCGGATAACACACGCCTGCACGCCTGGCTGATCCACCCGAAAAAACCCACCCTAGGCACTGTTTATTTCTTACACGGTAATGCAGAGAACATTAGCACTCATTTCCGCGCCACACTGTGGTTACTGAACCATGGTTATGAAGTATTTGCTCTGGATTATCGCGGCTACGGTTTGTCCGAAGGTAAGCCTGATGTACCGGCTGTGTTCAGCGACATTGATGCGGGTGCGCAATGGCTCTACTCCCACATTCGTACTGAGCCGCGCCCGCTGTACCTGTATGGTCAGAGTCTGGGTGCCAGTCTGGCCATAACTTTTGCCAGCAATTACAAGCCGTTCAAACAGCGTTTTAATGGACTGATTACCGAAGCTGCGTTTGCCCGCTTTGACACCATTGCCAAGCATGTGGCCTCTCAGCACTGGTTGACCTGGGGTGCGCAATACCCGGCAAAATGGCTGATTGGTAGGGAGCATGATCCGCTGGATGCCATTGCTCAACTGGACAACTTACCGAAACTGATGATCCACAGTGTTGATGACCAGATCATTCCGTACCGCTTTGGTACGCAACTGTTTGATGCCGCGCCTGAACCCAAGCAGCGTGTTGTGGCGCGAGGGGCGCATATTCGTGCAGCGGCCGATGCCCAGGTACGCAGCAGTATGCTGGCTTTCATGCAGCAGTTTGCGCATCCAGAAATGCCGTTAGCTCGCTGACAGTCGGATAATCGAACAGGTCAGTTACATCGACTTGGTCCGGCCAGTTTTGATCAATTGCCGCATGAATCTGCGCCAGGGTCAGCGAGCTGATGCCCAGTTCGAATAGATTGTCATCCGCGCCAACGCTGAGCTGTTCAACCTGTTCGTTGCAAATCTGCAGTAGGCGGCTGCGCGTGTCCATAGTCGGGGCGTCCGTGTCCGGCATGTCATCCGTTGTGCTCGTCTGGTCAGTCGATGTTGTCGACTGGATCAGTACCGGATAGTCACCGTTTTCCAACGATGCCGCTAACAGATAGCGCTGCACCTTGCCGCTAGTGGTTTTTGGAATACGAGACACCGGCACCACGGCGTGTATCCGCACACCAGCTGCCTCTCCAAGTACCCGCGTAATTTGGCGGGCTGTATCGTTAAGTGCCGAAGCCTCAGCACGATGCAGGACAAAAACCAGTAACCGCTCCTCTTCTGCATCATCCGCGCGTTGACTGGCAATGGCCAGCTTGCCACGCTCTGCCAGACCAGCCTGCAACACAATCTCTTCCAGGTCGTGCGGGTATACATTCTGGCCGCTGACAAAAATGATGTCTTTGGCCCGACCCGTTATATACAGTTGTTGCTCGTGAATAAACCCCAAGTCTCCTGTATCCAGCCAGCCATCAGCGCTGATCGTCGCAGCATTGAGCTCTGGCTCCTGATAATAACCTTGGGTGACATTGTCACCGCGAATACGTATGTGCCCTGTCATCAGTTCAGGCAACGCATTACCATCATCATCGCTGATCTGTAACTCGACATGGTCAATCGGTTTACCGACGCTAACCAGGGTCACAGCCGATGTATCTGATGCATCGTTGATCTGTTCTATGGCTTGCCCCACACCCAGGCGTCCGCGATGGATGCGCATGGTTGCAAAGCTATGATCAACACTTGGAAAGGACACCGCCAGACTGGCCTCGGCCAACCCGTAAACGGGAAACATAGCATTGGCTGCCAGCTTGAACGGTGCCATGGCTGCCATAAATCGTTGACAGAGCGACACGGATATGGGCTCTGCTCCGTTATACAAAAGCCGCACGCGAGACAGGTCAAGACCTTCATGCTTCTGCGGCTTGAACGATTTGAGTAAATGCTGGTAACCAAAATTAGGCGAGCACAGAATCGTGGCGCCACTGTGCGAGGCCTCTGTCAGCCACAACCCGGGGCGTCTGACAAACACATCGGTGGGCATCAGGGAATGACTGGCATCAAGTAGAACCGGGGTTAAATGAAAGCCGATCAGCCCCATGTCATGCGTCAGTGGCATCCAACTGAGCATGTGTTCGTGTTCGTCCATCTGAGCGGCCTTGACAATGGCACGACAGTTGGTCATTAGATTTTTATGGGTCAACACCACACCCTTGGGCGTGCTGGTGGAACCGGACGAAAACTGAATGAACGCCACATCATCCGGCTTTGCCGCATAGGCCTGGCTGTTAGCTCCCGACGGTGCCGGTTTTTCACAATCAATCGCCAAGTCATCCAGTGCTGCGTACGCATCTACCAACGCATGGCTGCGACTGAATTCTGCTAATCGATTGCGGGTCTGGGTATCTGTGAACAAACCCGGATTCGACAACTTAGCCGCAATGCGAAACAGCTTGAAACGGTGTTCACTGGTATTGCCACCGGACACCGGCACGGCAGTGATGCCACCGAGCAAACACGCCCAGAAGCCTTCCAGAAATTGACGGTTGTCGTTTGTCTGAATGATCAGTTGACTACCCGGCTTTAGACCCAATGACTGAAACTGAGCCAAACGCTGCAGCGCTGTATCGAGTAACGAGGCGTAACTGATGTGGCTGCGCGTGTCCTGTCCTTCTATAAACGTAACGCCTGCACGGCTATCGGCTTTTGCGAGTAGCATTGCAGAAAGAGTCTGTATCGAGGTTGTACTCATGCAGGTGTACTCATGCGTTTCGGACTTCGGGCATCATCAGGATACTGTTCAGGGCACGCAGATTGATATGGGGTTCAATCGCGACCGGTTTGTCGGGTACATGGCGTAAGCGGATATGTTGTGTCAGCAGACCCAGATGCAACTGCATGTCTACCAGCGAAAAATATTCGCCAATGCAACGCCTTGAACCTAGCGAGAAAGGATAGTAGACATCCCGTTGACGTCGCCGGTTATTTTCCTCGGTGAAGCGCTCGGGTCTGAATTCATTCGGCGCATCCCAGTAACGTTCATCGCGGTGCAGTAAATAAGGACACAAAAAGATATCTGCCCCAGTGGGCACGCTAATAGCACCATCGTCACACGGCAGCTCATCGGCATCAATGGCTTTACGCGAAAAGAGCCACACTGGCGGATACAATCGCAGCGTCTCATCAATGATTTGACGGGTGTAGTGCAAGCTGCCGACGTCAGCGAATGCCGGCGCTCGTCCCAATGCGTCGACTTCGCGATGCAAAAGCTCTTCAACCTGGGCATGTTGCGATAATAAATACCAGGCCCAGTTCAATGTACCGGCAGTTGTTTCGTGCCCAGCCACAATGATCGTCATGACTTCATCAATCAATGCCTTGTCGGTCATTGGCTGGCCGGTGACCTTATCGCGAGTCTCCATCAGCAATGATAAAAAATCATGCTCTATACGCGATTCACGCCGTCGTTGTTCCATGACCGCAGCCACGTGGCGAGTCAAGGCCCGAAAGCGCATGGCAAGCTTCAAGTCACGGGTGACGTCATCAACCAACAGGGCAAACGGATTCTCTCCCTGCTGTTCAATCAGGTGATCCAGATCGTGGCTGAATAAAGCACGCAGAATGACTTCCAGCGCCAGTTCACTCATTTCCTGGGTGATATCAATGGGCGTGCGCTGCGCTGCTTTTTCCTGCCAGTCGCACAATTTACGCTCATTGCAGGCCTGCATCATGGCTGCCTGGGCACCGATTATTTTACGATGAAACACGGGCTGGATCATGCGCCGCTGTGAGCGCCAGAAGTCACCATCACTGACAATAATGCCATTACCGAGCAACATTTTGACGCGCTCGAAGCCAACGCCTTTTTTGTAATTACGGTGATTGCTGATCAGCACATGCCGGACGTGTTCTGGGTTATTCAGTAACAGTGCCTGCGTGTTTCGCTGTATTGGCGTGAGCGCCACAACGTCACCAAATTCTGCTGACCATTGCGACAGTTTGGCGAATGTTTCATCATCGACATTAATGTCGAATGGCTCATCAGGACCTGGCGCTGTTCGGGTCAGGCTGGGTGATTCGGTCACGAAGACAATGGCTTGAGGCTTCACCTCAGTATATCATTGGGTCCTATCAGAGGGCGCCGGAACGGCCAGTATCATGACAAGTTTCAAGCAGCGCCGCCGCCAGCTGGCCGCCAGAGTTTTTCCGCCATTGATCTGGGGACTGATTTGGCTGATTTGGAAAACCTGCCGAGTGCAACAGATCATCGGCGAGGAACACCTAAGCAAGCTCACCGATAGCGCCAATCCGTGCATACCGTGCTATTGGCATCAGCAACAAATCTTTTGCATACGGTTTCTGATGGACGCAGCCGAGCGCAATCCAGCGCTGAAACTGGGCTACCTGATCAGCCCCTCCGCCGATGGCGATATCGCGACAAACCTGTTTGGCAATCAGGGCGTGCATATTATTCGCGGATCAGCCACTCGCGGTGGGGCGCAAGCCCTACGTGAGATCTACCTGCGCATTCGTCAGGATGGTATTTCACCGATTGTCACACCCGATGGGCCTACCGGCCCGATCTACCAAACTAAGCCAGGTGTGGCAATGCTCTCGCAATTGAGCAAAACGCCCTTGCTACCACTGGCCTATGCCGCGTCAAACGTGTGGCATTTGAAATCCTGGGATCGTTTCATGGTCCCACGCCCCTTTTCGCGTATCGTGATTGCCGTAGGTCCGGCGTTGCAGGTGCACAAAAGCGACACAGCCGACGGTTTTGCCGGTGCCTGCGACAACATGAATCAGCGGCTCAACAGCGCATTTACTGCGTGTGAACACCAGTTAACACAGGACTGAACTGTCTGAGTGCTAAAGCCTTACCGTCTCGGGTTAAAAACACTGGGGTGAGCTAAAATTCTGAAATGCTAAAAGCTTTTCCAATGTGGCATGAAATTACTATCGCAATAATGCCGCCCGCGAGCACTGGCAAGCGACCAGCGCTCCACTAAACTCAACGTTTTTCCGTGCAAAAATTCATGTTGCCAAAAACTCTTACACCAATGCGTTTCAGCATTGCCCCACTCTGCCTGCTCAGCGCATGCCTGCTCATCCCTGTACAAGCAGTGGCTGAAACGACGGTTCGTTTCATCAATGATTGGAAATGGGAGGGACAGGCCTCGCCTTTGCTATTGGCGCTGGACGAAGACTACTTCAAATCCGAAGCACTCGATGTCACTCTTGAGATTGGTAAAGGATCGCTTGATGCGATCCCTAAGGTCGCCTCGGGTGAATTCGATATGGGTTCTGCCGACATTAATTCTCTGATTACCTGGCGTGACGAACACCCGGATATAGACATGAAAGCTGTCTATATAATTTATAACTCGCCACCCTTTGCGGTGTTAGGGCGTCGCTCACAAGGCGTTACAGGGCCACTGGACCTAGAGGGACATACGCTGGGTGCCCCCAAATTCGATGGTGCTTATGCTCAATGGCCAGCGTTTGTCGTTGCCAATGGCATCATCGAAGATCGAGTCACCATAAAAGATGTTGGGTTTCCGGTCAGAGAATCCATGCTGGCAGCTGGCGATGTCGATGCTATTACCGGTTTCTCTTTCACATCTTATATTAGCTTGCAACAACAAGGCGTACCTGACGCTGATATCTCCTTGATGTTAATGAGCGATTTCGGCTTAGACCTGTATGGCAATGCCATTATTGTTAATCCGGACTTCGAGAAAAAGAATCCTGGTGCTGTCAAGGCTTTCCTACGCGCTGCTGTACGCGGCTACCAGGACACCATTACCAATCCAGCGCAGGCTGTTGAGCACGTGCTTTCCCGCGTGGAGGACGCCGACAGGGACGTTGAACTACAACGGCTGATTATGGCCATTGGTCATCATATCGTCACTGACGAGGTTCGCAGCATTGGCCTGGGTGATGTCATCGAGTCTCGGCTGGCGAAATCCATCACTCAGCTGGACTCAATACATGGGTTTAACAACCTACCCGCCGCCACCGACATCTTCGATAACAGCTACTTACCCGCTATCGGAGCAAGACTGCTGTTGGAGCACAAGACATTAGCGCCCGAATCGCCAACGGCGCCTAGCTCAACGGTACTAACCGACCCAGAGACAGACGGTAAAGAGCCAACGCAATTGGACGCGGCAAACCCAATAGTCACCAACCCAGAAACAAGTGCCGAAGCAGATTCCAAGACAGGCTCCAAGATAGATCCCGAGGCAAATTCTGAGGCAAATCCCGAGGCAAATCCCGAGGCAAATTCTGAGGCAAATTCAGAGGCAACCAACGAGCAATAAAGCGCGGCCAAGACTGTCAATTACCTATTTGGATAGGTTGGAGCCACATGCTTCTGATGTCACAGTACCGGTTACACCGACCAAACGCTTCATCCGGATTTGTCAGCTTAATTGCGACGATTCGTTATGGTCGGGGGCACTATGACTATCGAGGGACTGCGCATGGCTGGCAAAAATCTGGCTCTACCCATCTTGGGTATACCACTGAACGTTATTGTACTTCTGCTATCGTGTCTGTTCATTCTGGGCAGCGGCACCGCATTCTCCAGTGACTCACTCCCCGCCCCAAGCGGCGAGGTAATGCTCAAGATACGCGGTGCTCTGAGCAAACCCAATGTGGGTGATGAGGTGCAATTAGATAGAGCGCTACTCGAGTCACTTCCCAGCATCCAGTATTCAACCCACACCCCATGGGCAGAAGGACTTCAAAGCTTTACCGGGGTTCGGCTCAGTGTGCTGTTAGACCACGTCGGCTCAACATCGACAAGCTTCAAAGCAATCGGACTGGACGACTACAAGTTCACCGTCACCGACATTGATTGGGGTAAGTACCCGGTTATGGTGGCGTACCGGCACAACGGAGAGTCAATATCAGTGAGAAAACTGGGACCCTTAAGAATTATGTTCCCATTCGACGAATACCCTGAACTGCTCACCCACAAGAACGAATCAAGCGCTGTGTGGCAACTGCTGGAGATAGACCTGCTTTGAACAGGCGTTGGTTGGTCGGTATTCCTGGACTGGCCGCCTTATCTTGCGCTGCCATCATGCTGTATCTGATCGTGCAAATTGATCAAAC
>CALKXZ010000156.1 GCA_938003775.1 uncultured Granulosicoccus sp.
GACAACGCTGTTGATGCCAGTGCATTTCAGAACCCTGCAACGGAACTATCTCTGGGCGGTGGAAGCGGTGCAATTCCATCAACCATCGTTGCTGGTAAAACGCTCTCAGGGGTTGTCAGCTTCACTGAACCCGCTACGACCACTCAACTAACTAGCTGGAGCGTCTCTGTTTTGGACAACGGCATGATTCGAAAAGCTACGTTCCTAAACATTCCAGTTGGCCCCATAACCACGGACTACGCAGATTGTAACAACCGACTTCCGTGCGTCTGGGCAACACCTAATAATCACATAACAATCACGCTTCAAGCAGCTGGCGGTTACGCAGGAAACGGTCGCCTGACTACTAATTTTCACGTCAATGGAAATCGCGATTTACAAGTCGCTATAGACAGTGGCGCAACCGCAATTGGCGCCGACGGAACACGTTTTACCGGCCGTACACATTCGTTGGGTAACAACTCCGACTATCAACAAATAACCGAAGAGGCGATAGCCAACATTGGTGTATCGGGTTCTGTGGATTTTTATCGGACCGACAACAAACCCAGTTCTCTGGCCAATCTAGCGCTGGTCGTTTTTGAAGACTCACCAACACCGCGCTGGAATCCGCGTTTCACCAATGTGCCCGTCCAATAATAATAACGTTGATAGCAACTTACCGTTACAAAGCGTGATCAGCTCGCATTATGACTGTGATGGCCGACAACGTTGATAAGGGTAACCGGACCAAGGACACGATACCTCTATGAACATTGACAACTTTCTGGCACCACACGCCAACTCACTGCATTTGCGTGCACGACGCACAAAGATACTAGCGACTAACATCGCAAACGCCGAGACACCGAACTATAAAGCTCGTGATTTAGCATTTGCAGAAGTTATGCGCGATGTACGCGGCTCTGCTCAGCCACAAGGTGGCTTGTCTGCAAACAATACATCACTGTTACGAACGACTAACGCCAACCACATAGGCGCAAGCAATAGTTCCGTACACGCAAAAATCATGTACCGAGAGCCGTTGAACGCTGCACTTGATGGCAACACGGTAGACAAAGACCAAGAGCAAGCTCGATTCGCTGAAAACACCGTTCGCTACCAGGCGAGCCTTGAATTTATCAATAGCCGGGTAAGCGGTTTGCTCAGAGCATTGAAAGGAGAATAACAATGGCACAGAGTATTTTTGATATCGCTGGCAGCGCCATGCGCGCACAGAATCTTCGGCTGAACACCACGGCAAGCAACCTGGCTAATGCCAATTCAGTCGCTTCATCAGCAGAGGAAGCCTACAAGGCTCGTCATCCAGTTTTCGCCGCCATGCTTGATCAGGAAATCGGCGGTGTTAAGACAATGGGTATTGTTGAATCTGCCAGAGAACCCGAACGACGCTACGAACCGGGGCACCCTCTGTCTGACGAGCAAGGCTATGTATTCAGCTCTAACGTGGATAGCGTCGAAGAGATGGCCAATATGATGACAGCGACACGCAGCTATCAAAGCAATGTAGATCTGCTCACAACCGTCAAACAGCTGATGTTACAGACCTTAAAAATGGGTCAGTAACAAAGACCAGCTAACTGCTTTGGTCTCCTACACCCAGTAACCACATGACTGCCTAGCCTAGATTGTCGATCAAGGATACAACCATGAACATCGCACCAAATTCAGTATTGGATCAATACCAAATTGATCCCCAATCATCGCCAACCATTAACAAGGAACTCGGACAAGACGACTTCCTGGAATTGATGATGCAGCAATTGAAGAATCAGGATCCTATGGAGCCTATGGATAATGGCGAATTCTTAGGTCAGATGGCACAGTTCAGTACAGTATCTGGCATTGAGTCTATGGAGGCATCGCTTAAGGGTCTGACAGACACGTTTGCCGTTGGCCAGACCTTGCAAAGTGCACAGCTGGTTGGCCAGGAAGTATTGATTGAGAACCCGTCACTCAGTCTTGACGCCCAAGGTAGTACCGGCGGACGTTTTGAACTCGCGGCATCATCTTCTGATGTAAGGCTTGATATGAAAGATGCCACGGGCACTGTTGTTAGGCAAGTGGATTTGGGGGAGTTCCGGTCGGGTCGTCATGACTTTACATGGGACGGAAAAAACAGCAAAGGCGATCGTGTGCCAGCAGGTAACTACACAGCTGCCATCACTGCCAAGAATGGCGATTCGTTTGATTCAGCCACAATTCTGAGTGCAAGAATCGTTGATTCTGTTGAATTTGGTCAAGGCGGCCAGACCACCTTGAACACAACACTGGGTGACACACTCACGCTGGACGACGTGCGTCAGATACGTCAACAAAGTGCGGCACCCGTTAGCAATTAATAACTATTTGGAAGTGAAAAATCATGACATTTGACATCGCGTTAACCGGTATCAATGCAGCATCAACGCAGCTTGAAACTATTTCCAACAACATTGCTAATAACGCCACAACCGGCTTTAAGCGTTCGCGCGCAGAATTTGCCGATGTGTACGCCGTCAGTACATTCGGTGCAACGAACCCGGCAGTTGGACAAGGCGTTCGCGTATCTGGCATTAAGCAAGAGTTTCAGCAAGGTGATACTACATTCACCAACAACAACCTGGATTTGTCAGTTGAAGGACAGGGTATGTTCCGGCTGGAAGACAACGGAAAGCCCATTTACACAAGAGCCGGTAACTTCGGTTTAGACCGAGAAGGTTATATCGTCAACAGTTCAGGGCATACCTTGACCGGCTATCGAACTAACGCAGACGATCAACTCGAACCCATTATTGGTGATTTGAAGATTGATTACTCCGACATACAGCCTTTAGCTTCGACAAACGTAGAGTTGGCGATGAACTTGGATATCAAAGATGCCGTGCTACCACCATTCGATGTCACTGACCCCAGTACCTTTAATTTCTCTACCTCAACAACAGTCTACGATTCACTGGGTGCCTCTCAATTGGCCAACGTCTACTTTCATAAAGACGCCCCCAATACCTGGTCCACTTACACATTTGTCGATGGTGCTGAAGTCAGCCAACTCGGCGGCGATGAACTGGTTTTTGATACATCAGGAATCATCCAGTCGATTAATGGTCTGCCAGGGGGTACTTACACTACTAACACCTTTACACCTCAATCCGACGCAGCTGACATGAGCCTGACATTCAACGTTAGTGAAATCACGCAATTCGACAATGCTTTTGGTGTGAATAAAATTGTGCAGGACGGCTACGCGGCGGGTCGACTAGAAGACTTCGACGTTGACCCCAGCGGAATCATATTTGGTCGCTTCTCCAATGGACAAGCGAAAACAATGGGGCAAGTCACGCTGACAAATTTCCCAAACCATGCTGGATTGCGACAAATCGGCGACACAAGCTGGACCGAGACCTTTGCATCGGGTGAACCTGCAACGGGTGAACCTGGCAGCGCTAGTCTTGGGCAATTACAGGCAGGTTCTCTGGAGGGTTCAAACGTTGATATCACTCAGGAACTCGTTTCGATGATCGGTGCGCAACGTAGTTTTCAGGCCAACGCACAGGTCATCAGCACCGGCGATACCCTGACACAAACTGTGATTAATATCCGACGCTAATCAGAGTAAAACATGGATAAAATGATTTTTGTGGCGATGTCTGGGGCACGACAAGTCATGCTGAAACAAGCCACAAACAGCCACAATCTTGCCAACCTGAATACCACCGGGTTCAAGGCCGACATCGACAATTTCAAGGCGATGCCCGTCTATGGTCCAGGCAATCCAGCGCGTGTGTATGGCGAAGATCATCGGATGGGGGTCGATCATACATCCGGACAGCTTATCAGTACCGGTGTGCCGTTAGATGTAGCACTCAACGGCGACGGCTTCATTGCCATACAAGACGTTGATGGCAGTGAAGCCTACACTCGTAATGGTAATCTTCAGGTCACTGAACAAGGGCTACTGGTTACTGCTGCGGGAGATCCGGTTCTGGGAGATGGTGGTCCTATTACTTTGTCTCCCTACGAGGATATTCTCATTGGTCAAGATGGCAGCATAACCATCAAACCATTAGGACAAGGCGGTGGTGAGTTAGCGGTGTTGGATCGAATCAAACTCGTTAACCCAGACACTCGAGAGCTTGAAAGAAACGCTCGCGGTGTTTTTAAGAGTGTCAATGGAACAGAACCTGCCAACGCTGAAGTGAAGCTGGCAACCGAATCGCTTGAATCAAGCAATGTTAATTCGGTCGATGCGCTGGTCACTATGATTGAACTGTCCCGGCAGTTCGAAACGCAAGTCAAGTTGATGAGTGCGGCCGAAGACAACGACGTGGCCGCATCTCAATTACTGAAATTAAATTGATTCTCAGATTGACAGTGGCGTAACTGCCCGAATTCAATCCGTAGTATCGCTTACCTAATCAAAACAAAAATAAGGAAACAGACACATGAACGGAGCGCTTTGGACAGCAAAAACCGGCCTTGATGCGCAACAGACTCGCATGCAGGTTATCTCAAACAACTTGGCTAACACCAACACCACGGGCTTTAAACGAGACCGGGCAGTTTTCCAAGATCTGTTGTATCAGACAATCAGACAACCCGGCGCGCAGTCGTCGCAGGATACCCAATTACCCTCGGGTTTGAGTACCGGTACAGGTGTGCGAGTTGTCTCGACAGAAAAACTCTTCACACAAGGTAACCTTTCACGTACTGATGATCAAATGGACCTGGCCATACAGGGACGAGGCTTCTTTGAAGTACTCACACCCGATGGTACGCTAGCCTATTCGCGCGATGGATCTTTTCAGGTCGACAGTCAGGGCCAAATGGTTACGGCAACCGGCTACGCGCTGCAACCAGGGATCACTATTCCAGAAGGTGCAACCGGCATTACCATTGGCCAGGATGGCACAGTCACAGCAGCCCTACCTGGGCAAGCAGCACCGGCGCAACTTGGCGCTATTGGACTCACTGATTTTATAAATCCCTCTGGACTAGAAGCTAAAGGTGGCAATCTGTATGCAGAGACAGCCGCCAGCGGTGCACCACTGCAAGGCACGGCGGGTATTGGCGGACTCGGTACGTTGATTCAGGGGTCTGTTGAAACCTCTAATGTCAACGTTGTTGAAGAATTGGTCAGCATGATAGAGACGCAACGTGCCTATGAAATCAGTTCCAAAGCAATTTCAACCACCGACGGCATGCTGCAGTACATCAACAACAACTTATAGGGTGAACATCATGGAACATGATTCGTACACCGCAATCCATGTGAACCAACGGTTAGGTCAGATACTAACTGCCATCAAGCTACTTTGGCTCGCTAGTCTGTTAGTTTCGTGTTCCGTCAAGCCAGTTCTAGGACCTGATTTTAAACCGGCCAAACCTGGTATCACGATAGTGGATGCCCAAGCAGATGGTGCAATTTACC
>CALKXZ010000157.1 GCA_938003775.1 uncultured Granulosicoccus sp.
CATAGCCATCGATATCATAAGCGGTAAGATCTATCCCTCCATGAGCGGCATGTTGAATACCGTCCACGATAATAATGCAGCCGGGTGCAACTGCACGAATAGCCTTGACACATTGCTCAACATCGACACTCATCCCGGTAACAGGAGAGGTGTGTATTACGGTAGCAACTACTGTGTTGTGCGAAACGCGTGCTGCATACGCATCTGCAGCAACAGTACCAGTGGCATCATCGTGCTCAATTAGCACGTGATCGTGTCCAGCAATTTTTGCCCAACGATCGCAAGCAGAACGCGTCGCTGGATGTTCCAGGGTGGAACCAAGTACAACTCCTCCTTTCTCGGCAGCCAGGCATGCGTTCATAACTAGACGAAAAAGTAATTCTGTGCCACTCTCTCCCATAAAGAACTGCCCACCCGGCGCATTCATGAAAACACGCATATCATCCTTGGCCCTATTTATCACTCTGACCAGTTCGTGACTTCCCGGATTGTCTCTACCTTGATTATCAGGGATTGCGGCGAAACGCATCGATGTGTCTACCACTGACTTCAGAGTAAGCGCACCGCCAGCATTCTCAAAAAAAACTCGCCCGCCCTGCTGAGGACACGCATCTACTTGTGCAAAGCGATTTCGTACTTGCTCTAATACGGATTCATTAATCATGTACATTTATTTTTTCTTCACTTACAAGTACTCGCCCACGCCAGTCTAGGAGTTTTTTCAGTCTTTCTCAATGCTAACCGGCAGCTTGTTGGAAAATTGTACTCAGTCCAGCTCCGGCGAGTGCTATCAACCTGCTCAGCGTGTGCGATCATCCTTCAAAGCACAATCCACACAGCTGTTTTGTGAGTGGAGCTCAAAGAAATCGCAAGGCTAAGCGCATTTCCTGTCACCGATTAGCGACAGCTACCAGGCATTTTATTGTATTTTATTCGCACCGCTGTGGCATAACACACTCTATTTTCACCGTAGGGAAATGTAATAAAGCCTCGGGGTTTGACGGTCGTTAGGTGACATCTATTCGCTTAACACAACCTCTATCTGGATGTGTTTGGTTGTAGGCAACAGGTGGCGCATTCTCAACAGGAGAAAGTTGATGAAATTTGTACCCATAGTTGCGCTTACTTTGCTACTCCCTACGCTCAGTGCTGCTGCTGATTAATTTGACGGTAACGCCGTAAAAGGTGCTGCTATATACACAGTGTGCGCTGGCTGTCATGGTGCCGATGCGCAAGGCAATGATGGCACCTATGGCAGCAACCTTGGCTGATGATCACGCTATAGAAAATGTAGTGGCCTACATTTTGTCGAAAGAGCCTGCACCTTATAGATTAAAAAAATAAATAGATCTGTACTGTTCCTGTTCAAATCAAACCTAAAAACAGAACAGTCGAAAAACCGGGCACTGTGGATCTGGAATCCATTAATCACCTGGTCTTATACCCACGAACCAATAACATGGGTGGTCGAATCTGGATACACGACCAGGTATTTATAAGATACCTCTGGCTAGACAGGCTCAGTTCTTCGGGCGAGTGTGACGGTAGATGGCCGCTTCAAGTCGCTTATTATCAATAGGCTTGGTTATGTAATCATCCATGCCTGCATCAAGACAGCGTTCGCGATCACCTTTGATCGCATTGGCGGTAACGGCAATGATCGGCATTCGTGGCAACTGATTCTCTGCTTCCAACTCGCGGATTTTAACCGTTGCCTCAAACCCATCCATAACCGGCATCTGACAATCCATTAGCACCAATTCAATCCCCCCAGCCTCAATGCGTTTAAGTGCCTCAACACCGTTTTCAGCAACTGAAACGGTATGACCCGCCGCGATCATAAGCTCTTCGATAACCATCTGGTTTACTGGGTTGTCTTCGACAACAAGCACATTTAATGCTGCTATCTCACCGACATCGTCTGTTGATACAGGCGGCACAGCGCGAACTGCTGAGGTAACTTGCTTGTGTCTTTTCAATGGTGCATCCATTTCCTGATGGGTGGCAGATGCAATGCGCTCGGCTGCCAGATCAGTCAAAGCCGCTACCTCTGCCGGTGCGCGCTCACCCAGTTTGAGATCAAGCGCTTCATCGATCGCATCAAACAAGCGAGACCGGCGCAACGGTTTAGTGATACTGGCATGTATCGACAACGCAGTACGCTCCTCCACCGACAACGCCTGGTCAATTGATGTCAACATGACCAGACGCAATTCATCAAAGCGTTTATCGGCGCGAATACGGCGGGCAAGCTCTCCTCCATCTATTTCGGGCATCTGATAGTCAAGTAACGCAAGGGCGTACGGTCGCCCGTCTTTAGCCGCACTGTCAAGCTCTTCCAGCGCAGGCGTTGCGCCGTCGACTGCGGTGACCTCAAAGCCTTCAGTTTCGAGCAGACCGTCAAGCAATTCCAGATTAATTGGATGATCATCGACTGCAAGCACACGGATACTGTTGCGCGCAACGGTCTCAACAGTCTGAGCAGCGGTAGGTGACTGCGTCTCAAGTGGTTCGGCCAGAGGCAGTATGAGCTCGACATAAAACGTGGTTCCTGAGCCTACTTCACTATTCGCGCCGATGGTACCGCCCATCAACTCAATCAGTTGGCGGCTGATCGTCAGCCCAAGACCTGTGCCGCCGTGCTTACGCGTGGCAGAATTATCAGCCTGGGTAAACGGTTCAAACAAGCGTTCCAACTCCGAACTTGAGATTCCAGGACCACTGTCATCAACATCGATGCGAATACTCGCCTCTTTGGTGCTGACTTTTGTCGCACGGCAACGCAACGTCACAGCACCCTGGTCGGTAAATTTCAGTGCATTACCCAGAAGGTTCACGAGCACTTGGCGCAGTCTTTCCGGGTCACCTATGACACGGCTGGGTAGGTTCGTCGGCACCATACTAGCCAGCTCTATGTTCTTGCTCGCCGCCTGTGGTGCAAACATATCAACCACGTCAGACAGGAGTTCGGGTAGAGGAAATGCCACGTTTTCTAATTCCAGCTTACCCGCCTCAATTTTAGAGACATCCAGAATATCGTTGATGACCGACAGCAGCGCATCAGCAGAATTGCCAGCTATACCAACAAATCGAGACTGGCGCCCATCAAGCTCAGTGCGCGACAGCAATTCGAGCATTCCCGTAACACCATTAAGTGGGGTGCGAATCTCGTGACTCATGTTCGCCAAAAATTCACTCTTAGCCTGACTGGCGGCAGTTGCTGAGTCGCGCTCGATACGTAGGCGATCATTGGCCTTGCGCTCACTGATGTCGATTAGCGAGCCCAATACGGTAGTCGGAGCACCGTCTTTTCCGGCCACACTTTGAAGATCAAGTTGCAGCTGTGCGTTGCGCCCATCAACCCGGCGAACAAAGTTCATCTCTATATCTCGTGATACACCACGCTCTTTCAGGATACGCAGCATCTTGATGTGCTCATCACGATCGATACCATCAAGCATCGTTAGCCAACTGCCACCACGGGTTATCAGTTCACTTTCAGAGGTAAAGCCAAGCAGTGCTACAGCTGCAGGGTTGGCTTTGGATATTTTACCGTCACGCGCAAACTGCACAATGCCTTCGTGGGTGTTTTCGAATATGAAGCGGAATTCGCTAGCCTCTTCAAGCTGGCGATAAGCTTCCTCTCGCGTTTCAATCTCGAGCCGCACACGCTCCAACACACGGTTGTACTCGGTTGCTATCTGGCCCACTTCGGTGTGTGGTTCAACGGTAACCGGTAAATCAAATTCACCCGCAACACGGTGGGCGTCCATTTCTGACACTAGCTCCACAAGGTCAGTAGATGCATCATGTTCGGCAATATTCAATCCTATGCGTTCATCGGCGTCCGATACTCGCAGTGGCAACAGTTTGTTTAAGATAAACAGCACCACATAGCCGCCGCCGAATGCCCAAATTGCCACGGTAACAACACCAAATGCCTGCACGACAAATTGATCAAGGCGCGAGTGTTCCAGTGGAAACGCCTGTACGTCACCGAATACAGCAACCAATAGCGTACCAACCGCGCCTGCAATCGCATGAGCAGGCCAAGCGCCAATGACATCATCGATACGCAGTTTTACCAGCAACTGTGTTGCAGCACCGCAAGCCACCGCGCAGATGACGCCAACCATGACCGCATCAGACGCTTCATACATGTGACAACCGGCAGTAACGCCAACTAGACCGGCAATGGTGCCGTTCAACGAAGCCGCAATATCTGGTTTTTTGTCACGCAACCATGCCCAGGACAGCAGCGCAAATCCTCCGGCAGCAGCGGACAACGATGTGTTGATCAGGATACTCGGCACACTCTCGTTATACCCCAGAGCGCTACCACCGTTGAACCCGAACCAGCCAAACCAGAGCACCAGCACGCCAACAGTTGCCACTGGATAGTTACTGCCACGCAACGGGCGTTCTTCGTTATCAAAGCGACCGATACGAGGGCCGACGATCAACACGGCTGCCAGTGCCAGCCAGCCGCCCGTACCGTGCACAACTGTTGAGCCAGCGAAATCAATAAAGCCTCGAGTCGCTAGCCAGCCCGGTGTGCCATTGTCCAATACACCACCCCAGGCCCAGTGCCCCATCAGCGGGTAGAAGACAGCAGCGACCAGCGCGCTGAGAATTAAGTAGGCAGAGAGTCTGGTGCGTTCTGCTAGCGCGCCACCAACGATGGTTGCAGCCGCACTACAAAAAACAATTTGGTAGAGAAAAAAAGCACCAGCCCCGTCACCATGACTTCGTAGGAACATATCCGTGCCGAACAGCCCACTCTCGTGGCCCATGCCGTACATAATGCCGAACCCAACAGCCCAAAAAACCAGGCCAGAGGTGATGAAGTCCATCAGGTTTTTGTACGCGACATTGATGCTGTTTTTCTGACGCACCAAACCGGCTTCGAGCATGCAAAAGCCTATTTGCATAGTCATAACCAGAAATGCACAGAGTAAAATCCAGCTAGTGTCGAGCAAAGACAGATCGTTCAATTGACCAACTCCTGATACAACAATTAATGAGGTAAAACGAGACAAATCCTATCGGAACCGACGATAGGTTGCATTGCCGGTGCTCTCAATTCGGCCAAAATGACTCGTTTCTGATCATTGGTCGGTCAAAAAAGCGAGCGGTGTCACGATCACCCCCTGCCTGGGGTGCTCAGCGACCGCTCAACACACACATCACCCCAACTGCACGTAGGCGGCACTAAAGCCGGGAATATCCAAGACACCATTCTCTAGTGTAGAAGAAAATCCATAGCCCTCCAGCAATCGCTGATCACGTTCATCATCAAGGGAACAGCTGGCAGTATGAGAACCCACATTAAACGCACAGAATAAGGTTTCGTTTTCGTGCACGCGTAGAAAGCTCAGGACATTGCCGTTGACTCGAATGCCCTCAAGAGACCCTTTGATTAATGGTGCCCATTCGCGTCTGAAACTGAGCAAGCGACGATACTGTTCAAGCAGGCTGTCCGGCGCTCCCTGCTGCGCGGATACCGCCAATGCTTGATGTGCAGCGGAAACGGGCAACCAAGGTTGCTGCGCAGAGAACCCACCGTGTTGCACCGTGGTATCCCACACCATAGGTGTTCTACAACCATCACGGCCCTTGAATTTGGGCCAGAATGCAATGCCATAAGGATCCTGTAACTGCTCAAATTCGATCTCAGCCTCTGGTAAGCCCAGTTCCTCACCCTGATAAATACACACGGACCCACGCATAGACACCAGCAAGGCCGCTAGCATTTTCAGATGTTGGACCGCATGTTCATCTGCCAGCTGCCAGCGACTTGCATGGCGTACAACATCATGATTAGAAAACGCCCAACACGTCCAACTGTCACCGGCTTCAGATTCGAATTTGTGCAATACATCTGCCACGCGTTGTGCGGTGGGTTGCTCCGCAGATAGGAAATCAAAGGTGTAGCACATGTGCACTCGATCATCACCTTGGGTGTAGTCCCTGAGTATCTGCATGCCATATTGCGCATCACCAACCTCACCCACTGCCGTTGCAGCTGGGTATTCGTCCAACAAAGCACGAAAGCGTTTAAGAAAGTCGATATTTTCAGGCCGATTTTTGTCGTACAAATGATTTTGGTAGTTGTATGGATTGACCTCTGGTGCAATATCGGCATTACGTTCCTCGGCAGGCAATGCCGGATTGTCACGCAACTGCGCATCACAGAAATAGAAATTGATGGTATCCAGACGGAACCCGTCAACGCCACGATCTAACCAAAAACGAGTCACGTCCAGAACCGCATCACGCACCTGCGGGTTGTGGAAGTTCAGGTCCGGTTGTGAGGTCAAAAAGTTGTGCTGATAATATTGACGACGTGTCGCGTGCCAAGACCAACCTGGCCCGCCAAATATAGACAGCCAGTTATTGGGTGGACCACCGTCTGGTTTAGCATCGGCCCAGACGTACCAATCATGACGCTCATTGTCCTTACTGGCGCTGGACTGTAGAAACCAGTCATGCTGGTCGGATGTGTGTGACAGCACTAGATCTATCATGACCTTCAAACCCAGCCCATGCGCTTTGGCAACCATGTCATCGAACACGGCGAGATCACCGAACATGGGGTCTATGTCCTTGTAATCGGACACGTCATAACCAAAATCCTTCATGGGTGACTTGAAAAACGGAGAAATCCAAATGGCGTCAGCGCCCAGATCAGCGATGTGTTCCAGTCGATCACGAATGCCCGCCAGATCACCCACGCCATCATTATTGGAGTCCTGAAAGGATCGCGGATAAATCTGATAGATAACCGCACCACGCCACCAGTCCCTGTCTATATCGACGTTAATATCGGGCTTTACGGCGTCAGTGGATAAAACGCTCATGAGTAAAATGATTCCATAACAGTACTAGTTAGCGATACAGCAACGAACGACCATCTGCAAACAAATGCACCTTCGACGGGTCGGCGCTCATTCGCATAGTTTGTGTACGCACGTCGCGATGAATACCCTGCAACTTGGCAATCACCGGTGTGCTACCGGGTGATTGTGGCTTGAAGTACACCTGCGTAACCTCACCCAGCGCCTCAGCAATCTCCACCCTGTTTTCAAATGCAAAGTTGTCATCGGTCGTGGGCTGCATATCTTCAGGACGAATCCCGATATTGACCGATGTACCTTTGAGCTCTGCTGAACTCGGCACACTAGAGCGAATTACACCACCACCGTTCTCGACACGCACTGTGGTGAAATCACCGGTATCTACGACCGTGCCACTGAGTAGATTCATGGCAGGGGAGCCGATGAACTGAGCAACAAATTCGTTCTCGGGACGCTCATAGAGTTCCAGTGGACTACCCACCTGAGCAACGCCTTTATTGGCAAGCACCACAATGCGGGTAGCCAGTGTCATAGCCTCCACTTGATCATGAGTGACGTAGATCATAGTCGAATCGGGCATGCTCTCTTTCAGCTGAGCAATTTCTATACGTGTGGCAACTCGCAAAGCTGCGTCCAGGTTAGATAAGGGCTCATCAAACAAATAAACCTTTGGGTCGCGCACAATCGAGCGGCCTATTGCCACACGCTGCCGCTGACCACCGGACAAAGCCTTAGGTAGCCGATCCAAGTAATCAGTCAGTTGCAAGGTTTTCGCTACTTTTTCTATCGCAGCATCTATTTCGGCCGGGTTCTTTTTTGCAAGCTTCAACGCAAACGACATGTTGTCTCGCACCGTCATGTGTGGGTATAACGCGTATGACTGAAACACCATAGCAATGCCGCGCTGAGCAGGTGGCATATCGTTCATGCGCTCACCATCGATAGTCAGTTCGCCACCCGTGATGGTTTCGAGCCCCGCTATCATGCGCAGCAATGTTGACTTACCACAGCCAGAAGGTCCGACGAAGACAATCAGCTCACCGGTTTTAATGTCCAGATTAATGTCGTTTAGAACATTGATATTCCCGGCATAGGTTTTCTCGACACCGGTCAGCTTAAGATTAGTCATCGTAAATACTCCTATTTGACTGAACCGGCCAGTAGGCCACGCACAAGGTATTTCTGCATAGCAAAGAACACAGCCAACGGCACCGCTATGGAGATAAATGCAGACGTTGCCAGTATTTCCCAGTTACCCCCACGCGTTCCCAACAATTCGACGATCTGCTTAGTCATAACCGTCGTGTCACCGGTTGAGTCAATCAGAAAAACCAACGCCACCAGCAGATCATTCCACGTCCATAAAAACTGAAAAATGGCAAAAGACGCTAATGCTGGAAATGACAACGGCAAAATGATTTTGGTGAAAATCTGAAAATCAGTGGCGCCATCTACCTTGGCATTTTCAATGATATCTTTGGGCAGTCCAACCATATAATTTCGCAGTAGATAGATGGCAAGCGGCAAACCAAATCCTGTGTGCGCCAGCCAAGCACCTACATAACCCTTTCCTATACCGATGTCGTTATGCAGACGTAATAGCGGAATCAACGCTAATTGCAGCGGCACCACTAACAAGCCCACCACCACAGCTATCAGTAAAGCCCGTCCGGGGAAGTCCATCCAAGCTAACGCATAAGCTGCAAAGGCCGCTACCAGTATCGGAATAATAGTGGCTGGAATTGTGACAGTCAGGGTATTGAAAAATGCCTTGGCGATACCTTCACGGTTGGACGGATCAAACAACACATAGTTATAGTTGCGCAGCGTGAATTCAGGAGGTGATTTAGCCGTTACAAAAATGCGCGTTCCACGTTTACCCGTGAATGGTTCATCAGATTGCATGACGTAGTCGCCGTTCGTCTGCACAGTCACCGTACCACCTTTGCGCAACTCGGCTGTATCTCCAGCGGCATAGTCACTGATACTTCTGGAATTAGTTCCCCAACGCGAAATTTGTGACTGGCTCGACTCGTCAAACAGATTTCCCTGAATAACAAACTGACCATTCTGGTTAACTTGCTGATCAGGCGCATCAGTGCGCAGTGTTAAGTTCTGTTCAGATGCCGATAAAGACTTCCACCAACCACTGGTGGCAATCTGATCAGCAGTACGAAACGACGAAACCAACAGACCCGCTGTTGGGAACAGCCACAACAACACCATGGCCGCTAATGACAAATGAACAGCCCAGGTAAGGCTTGATTTAGTTCCCGCGATACCGGACATCAGCGCATCTCCTTGCGGGCGTTGTACACATTCCACACCAAGATGGGGGACACTAACAGCATGATGATCATGGCACTGGCTGAACCGACACCCCAGTCATTGG
Organism: uncultured Granulosicoccus sp.; assembly: GCA_938003775.1. Classification (GTDB taxonomy): domain Bacteria; phylum Pseudomonadota; class Gammaproteobacteria; order Granulosicoccales; family Granulosicoccaceae; genus Granulosicoccus. The sequence continues at coordinate 9,250 of CALKXZ010000157.1, forward strand.
CACGGAACAACTTGTCGTACATGTAGTTGGCCAGCACCTGAGTTTCCCATTGACCATTGGTCATGGCGAACACAATATCGAACACTTTTAACACCACAATGGTGATGGTCGTCCAAACCACGACTACGGTACCCATGATCTGCGGCACCTTGATCTTGAAAAACACCTGGAACGGGTTAGCGCCATCCACAATGGCGGCCTCCACGGTCTCTTCTGGTATGCCGCGTAGTGCCGCTGACAAAATAACCATAGCAAAACCGGTTTGTATCCAGATCAGAACAATCATTAAAAAGAAATTGTTCCATACAGGCAGTGTTAGCCATGTGTTTGGCTCACTGCCACCAAAGAATAGATATAACGCATTCAACACACCGATCTGATCTTGATCCACGGGCCGGGTGTCGTAAACCAGCTTCCAGATTACAGCCGCTCCCACAAACGATATGGCCATGGGCATGAAAATAAGTGACTTAGCAATATTGCCCCAGCGGACCCGATCAGACAGCTGAGCGGCCAGTAACCCTAACGCTGTGGAAAATGCTGGCACCACTAACAACCACAGCATGTTGTTGCGCATCGCCTCCCAGAACTTCGGTTCGCTAACCATCTGTTGATAATTAGCAAGACCGACAAACTGTGACTGATTACCGGGCAACCGTTCGGTTAATGACAACCGAAGAGTTTCGACAACGGGATAGGCCAGATAGATGCTCAGCGCCGCTATGGCTGGCAATAAAAACAACCATGGCCGAATCATGTTGGCACGCGTGATATTTCTACCCGCGTTGGGTCCGCGGCCAGGGAACAGTACCTTGTCGAGAAATTGGTTCGAGAAATAGAAGTAGGCAACACAACCGCCGACGCCAAGCACGATGCTCAGCAAACCCTGTAACGCTGGATGCATAGAACCTCCGGCCAGTACGAAAACCTAACCCGAACTGTTCACGAACAGCCTTGTTCAATGATGTTAAGGATGGGACGAATAAAGATGGGCAATGCAGGATTTCGACAACCACGCCGCTGAGAATAAAGTTTCTCAACGGCATGGTCTTTTGACGCAGCGTTACTTCAATGCGTCCCAACTATCTTGGATGGCCTTGGCAACTTCAGCACCATCCTTACCACCGGCGTAGTCAACCATACCGGTCCAGAATGAACCGGCACCAACACCACCAGGCATCAGGTCTGACCCGTCGAAGCGAAACGTAGTTGCATTGAGCAGAATGTCGCCCATGCCGCGCAAAGCATCGGACGAATAAAGGTCTGTGTTGACACCTTTGAGTGGCGTCAAGAAGCCTTCCTGTGCCATCCAGACTTCATGGGCAATGGGTGATTTAAGGAATTCCATCAACGCCTCTGCACCTTTGCTTTGCTTAGTAATGGCAAACATGGTTCCAGCGCCCAGCACAGGGGCTCCGAGGTCTTTCTCGGCGTAGGCTGGAAAGTAGAAGAAGTCAGCGTCTTCACCCACGACGGTACCTTCTGGAAAAAACGCTGGAATAAACGAGGCTTGTCTGTGCATGTAGCACTGTGGAGGTGATGAAAACAGACCCTTTGGGCTATCACGGAAGTCGGTTGACGCAACCACGCCTGCACCACCTGCCACGTAGTCATCGTTACGGGCGAAGTAACCGAACTCCTCGATCGCACCGACAACCCGCTCATCATCAAATGAAATCTCGTTAGACACCCACTGGTCATAGACGTCAGGTGTCTGTGTGCGCAGCATCAGGTCTTCCACCCAGTCAGTGGCTGGCCAGCCGGTTGCACCACCTGAACCCAAACCGATACACCAGGGTGTTTCACCCTCTGCCACAATCGTGTCAGTCAGTGTTTTCAGTTCTTCCATGGTCTGTGGGATTTCATAACCGGCGTCTTCAAAATTTTCTGGTACGTACCAGACCAGAGATTTCAAATCGACCTTAAAGAAAAATCCAAACAGACTTTCAGCCCCAGAGGCGTCCTCAAACGAACCAAGATCTACCCAGGATTGACCCGCCGCATAATTGTCTTTTACCCAGTTGGTTGTGTCGTCACCTAATGGTGTTAGAAAACCGCGCTTAGCCATATCAGCTGCGAGACCCGGTTGCGGGAACACAGCGATATTGGGTGCAGAGCCGGCCTCTGCATCGATCATAATTTGCTGCTCGAAACTATCTGAGCCTGTGTATTTCACATCGGCGCCAGTTGCTTCTGCAAAGTAAGCCAGCACGTTTTCTACCAGAACTTGATCGGGTCCTAACCATGGGCCAAAGACGGTCACCTGCTCTCCGTCCAGCTTCATCTCTTTCAGAGCTTCGTAGCTCTCCCAGCTAAAGTCGCCTTCACCCGGGGCAAATTTCAGATCTGCCGCACCCGCACTGCTGGCTGCGAACAAAGCTGCGGCCACACCAGTTGCCACAACGGACTTCAAAATTGCTTTCATGCATCCTCCAGAACTATTTTCTTGACGCTTTGAAAAGGTGGATCAGGAGCGATCAAATAATGCCCAAAGCGCCTTGGAAGATTCAGTATCAACGACGCAAACATCGGTGTCAAGCCATGTGATCAATCATCAGTTTTCAATATGCAAATAGTCAGATTAGCCTTTAGCGTTAGTCATTACGCAGGTGGATGTTCAATTTTGACAGAATAGGCAATGGACCGTAGTATTAATCTAAGCGCTTTGGGAAACCAGGCATCAAGTACTGAATTCTCTTTGTTTCACGTATGAACCTCAAAGAACTAGCCGAACTGCTCGAACTCTCTCAGACCACTGTCAGCCGTGCGCTCAATGGTTACCCGGAAGTTAGCGAGAGCACGCGTGAACGCGTTCAGCAAATGGCTCGGCAACACAAGTACCGTCCAAATACGCGTGCAACCGGCCTGGCTACCGGCAAAGCCATGGCTATCGGTCACGTTATTCCGGTTTATTCCAAAAATGAGGTGGTTAATCCGGTCTTCGGTGAATTCATTGCCGGTGCCAGCCAGGTATACAGCGCCAAGGGCTATGAGCTTTTACTGACGGTTGCAGACAGCGAAAACGAGCAAGATACCTACCGCAATCTTGCAGCAAAGGGCGCCGTGGATGGGGTCATTGTTCATGCGCCCCAGGTTGAGGATGCACGGGTAGCCTTACTCAGAGAAATTGGGCTGCCGTTTGTCATACACGGTCGTGTGCCAACCAGTGAACTCGATTATTCATGGATTGATATCAATAATCGGCGGGCCTTCAGTCAAGCAACCAAGCTGCTCATCGATCTGGGTCATGAACGTATTGCACTGATCAATGGCTTGGAAATGCTGACGTTTGCTGACTCACGAAAACGCGGCTACAGCGAGGCGATGAATGCGGCTGGCCTTAAGATTGACCCCACGATTATGACCTCAGATGAACTGACAGAGGGTCATGGTTATCATGCAACCCGGAACATGCTCAAGCTGGAAAACTACCCCACCGCGTTTCTGGTGTCTTCCTACATCGTTGCACTGGGTGTGCAACGCGCGATATCCCAAGCGGGCCTGCGAATGGGCGACGATGTATCGGTCATCATTCACGACGACGATCTATCGTTTTTCCACAATAATGACCCAGAACCACAATTCACAGCGACCCACTCATCGGTGCGCGAAGCCGGTGTTATGGCGGCTCAGATGCTACTGAATATTATTGATGATCCCTCGTTAGCACCCATGAACCAATTGTTGGAAGCTCGCCTGACCATTGGCGCATCAACCGGACCTGTTAAAAAAAAGCGCCAGCGGCATGTCACGCGATAACCGAATCACGCCATAGCTCAGATCCAAGTTCAAACCCAGATCCAAACCCAAACCCAATCCCAAACCCAGATCCAGATCCAAGTTCAGATCCAAGCCCAGCATCGTTTCAGCCAACAGTGCCGCCTAGTTCAACAATGACATGTTCAAGCTCCGAGCGGATTTTCTCAAGCTCAGGTTGGTCTGTGCCACGGGCTACCAGTGACAGCCGATACGCATCAACCTGCTTACCGGGGTAGCTGCCAATGTCCGTATCCGGATAACGCGCTTGCAACGCCCTGAGCTTCGCAGCAACTGTACCCTCTGCTAAATTGCATGGCACCGTGATGCTGCGCACGACTGGTCCACCGGTAAGTTGGTCCAGCACAGAGCCCAGCATTGCCTGCATGATTCGTGGTACACCGGCAAATACAAACACGTTGTCCATGCGAAAACCCGGTGCAGCGGATACTGCATTTTCAATCAGCGTTGCGCCTTGTGGGATTCGCGCCATGCGCAATCGATCTTCATTGGGCTCAATGTCTCGAGACTTAAAATACGCCAACAGAATCGATTTCGCCTGCGGGTGAATCGGTAATGACACGCCGAATGCTGTTGCGACGCAATCGGCCGTTATGTCATCGTGAGTGGGGCCGATGCCACCGGTTGTGAATACGTAGGTATGCCGGGCGCGCAGCTCGTTGATGCTACTGACGATAACCTCAGGCACATCCGGAATAACACGGGCTTCGAGTAGTTGTATGCCTTTGTCGACCATGCAATTGGCCACGTAGGCCAGGTTGGTGTCCTGGGTCCGTCCGCTCAATAGCTCATTGCCAATGAGTAGCACCGCCGCTGTCGGTGTTGACGTCAGCGAATCATTAGGTTTGTTCACACCGGTTGTTGTCGGGCGCAACTGTACGGGTAGTCGCGCTCAGCCAGACCAGCGGACTGCCACAATAATCTACCCATTATTGAGCGCAGATTGAATCCAGCATTACCCAGCGATCCGTCAAAATCCTGTTCGAGAATTTGCACGATAGGCACCGTGCGCACAATTGAGCTGGCTATGACCGCCCCGTCAATATTGCGAATAACATCATCAGAAGAGGTAAAAGGTTTTACCTGCTGGGACTGCACAACCACCACAGGGGCTGACGCAACTTGACCCACACAGGTTTGCATATATTGCCACTGCGCCTCAATGTTCAGCGCCGGAATCTGCTGAATCTGTTGACGGTCTGTATAGGCAACCTCTAGGCCGGACTCAGCCATCGTTTCACTGGCAACAATTGTGGGAATCGCGCTAAGTAAACCTGGGTCATCTTCTAGCTGCAGAAGGCTTCCAGGAATCAGTGTCTGTTGCTCCTGCTGCGGCAGTTCAGCCACACGCTCCACGTCGACGGATGGCGGTGGTTCGGCAGAACCTGAGCAACCCGCGAGCAGCGCACTGAGCATGACCCAAAAAGGTAGCCTCATACCCATGCAACTGCGGCAATACGCGAACGCGTTGTGAGCACCCACAGCGTTTGTGGCAAAGTGGCATTCATACAGGTCATGTCATTAGAGTTGTCAGTGGCCATGAAACATAGAGGTTAGCTCAAGAATCTACACGCAATCGTTGCGCCAACGCCCGATTTACTGCCCTGGAAGCAGCCACTAGGCCAAATGTGCCAGTTACAAAGGCCACGGAACCGAAACCTTGCTCACAATCAAGGCGCACGCCTGGGACACCGGGTTTTGCGTGTGTCACACCACCACCGGGACCTGGATAAACTGGCTGTTCTGAGGAATAAACACAGTCAATGCCGAAGCGGCGTTTGGGGTTACTGGTAAATCCGTAGTCAGAGCGCAGTCGCGAACGCACCTTGGCCGCCAACGCATCGTTCCATGTTCGTGACAAATCAGCCACGTCCACCGCCAGTGTATCGACTCGCCCCCCAGCGCCACCTGTGGTAATAATCCGGATCTTCTGGCGGCGGCAATGGGCAATCATAGCCGCCTTGAAGCGGATGCTGTCTATGGCATCAATGACCACATCAAATTCGCGGTCCAGATAATCGGACAGGTTGTTCTCCACCAGAAAATCGTCCTCTGCGTGAACATCGCAGGTCGGATTTATGTCCAGCAGTCGCGCCTTCATGGTGGTCACCTTTGAGCACTCGAGAGTACTGTGCAGCGCGTGCAGCTGACGATTGATGTTACTGATCGACACATCGTCGTGGTCTATCATGGTGATATGACCCACACCCGTTCGCGCCAGCGCCTCCACCGCCCACGAGCCTACCCCGCCAATGCCGACCACACAGATGCGCAAGCGTGACAGATTCTGATACACCTGCTGCCCGTACACGCGCGTCAAAGCGGCAAACGCCGGATCAGGGGGAAGACGAGTCATTAAAAAAGGCTGATGGTCGCTGGTTTGTGTACATTGTAAGGTGTCGGGACAATTCCCTGTATACAGGCATCACAACAGATCTTGATCGGCGCGTGGCCGAACACAACGGTAACGTTGGCAGTGCCCGCAGTAAGGCGGCCAGTTATCATAGTCCATGGCATGGTCTGTGATAGGCCTCTAAAATCGGCAGTATGGCT
>CALKXZ010000158.1 GCA_938003775.1 uncultured Granulosicoccus sp.
CATGGTGGCCACATCCAGCTTCATAACACCCGGTACGGAGTTATCCACCCGTCGCCCAGGCAACGTCTGCTTGCTGGCATCGTATCGTGGTACGGCAAAATCAACCCGCTCACCAGTGTTCGGGTCTATGGCACTGACTGATACCTGGCTGACAAGCTTATTGGCCTGAAAGGGTTTATGACCCAGAAATTCAGATAACAACCGCCGCTGCTCAGGCTCAAGCGGAGCTAGCACTGATTCAATATCGTAACTAGCCTTCGCACTGGAGGACAAAGCCGGGTAACGCGCTAGCCAGTCCGGTAAACCCAGTGATTGAATCAGCGCACGCGACTGTATCGGCACTTGACCGAGCATGGATCGCACTGCATAAAACGCATCACCGTCCACGGTTGCCAGAAAGCCTTCGACATCGTGCGTTGCGCGTTCATCGGCTGATAGCGACTTCCACCCCATGACCCACGCAGGCAATCCATCAATGATAAACGTTGATCGAGCATCTTCTGCGTATACCGTTGCGCGCGCTACCTGCTTAAACTCACTGGGCAGCAGCGACAAGTCCTGCTTTTCAAGCTGAAACTGCGTTTTAATACTGTTGAGCAGTAGCCAGCAGACCGGTATAAATATTAGTAAAAATCCGAAAGCAAGATACGCATAGGTAAGCCAATCTACCCAGCTTAGCCGCCCCCGGCCTTGCGTGCGAGTTAGAAAAGCGCCAACGCTGCTCATCGTGAATTCCGGTTGGACAAAAATACTTGAACTAGCGATAACACCATGAGCCCCAGTGCTACCAACAAGGAGGCCGCAGCCGCAATCCCCAGACCGTGCGTTGTTGGGCTACCACGCAGTCCTGAGGTTTCAAAGATGTAGGCCACCATGGATATCCAACGTACATTCAGCGCGTACAGTTCTTCAAATGCCTGAAACGCTTTAATCAACGAGAGCACTGTTACCACCAGCAAGGTCGGTCCTAGCAATGGCAAAGTAATACGGGTTAACTGGCGCCAGGCCGATGTGCCATCCATTTGCGCCGCTTCGTACAGATCTTTCGGAATCGCCTGTAGACCTGCCAATAAGATAAGCATATAGAAACCAAGATGAGCCCACGTATAAACAAATACTGACCAGAACATTGTCCAACCAGGGTCCTGCAACCATTGCACGGGTTCATCAATCCATCCCCACTGCATCAGTGTGAGTGACAATGCACCCTGACGCTTTAAGATCAACGACCACAAAAACGCGACCACCACCGGTGAGAGCATGACCGGGTAGAAGAATAAGGAGCGCCAGAAGCCGCGACCACGTATGTCTCGATTTAATGCCAGCGCAGTACACAGCGCGAACAAGAGCATTATGGGTACTTGAAACACCACAAACACAAGCGTGTCGGCTACCGCTTGCAGGAACTTATCGTCCTCTCGATTTTCCCTGCCCGTGTCTATGTTGGTCTCAGCCAACAGACGGTGCAGGTTATCAGCACCGGCATAGGGCCGCTCTGAAAACAAAATGGACTGACCTTCCGTGACTGAAAAGCCGACATTTATAAACAGCGGAGCAAAGGTAAATAGACCAAAAACCAGAAAATTCGGAAGTAGAAACAGATACGGCAACCCACTGGCACCGGCTACCCGCTGTGTCAGTTCCAGTGGCCAGCCTAAACAGCTGACTAGCTGAGCGCCGATCCCACCGCGCGGTCGAACCAGAACCCAGCCAACAATCAGATACAGAGCAAGGGCAAAAGGCCAGCGGCTGCCGGAAAATGCATCCGCAAGAGTATGCAGCACCTCCACAGCAACTGGCCTCTACGCCTGGACTATTCCGCTATTTTTGCCGCCACATCCGCATCGATAGCAGATAGCGCCTCATCCAGTGTCATCTCGCCAGTGATCGCTTTGGTGATGTAATCGGGCACGACACCATGGATAGCAAAACCCTTTTGGTATCCCTGAAATGTATAGGCCTGCGGTGTAGTCTCACTTGCCTTACCGGCATTTGCTGCAAACGTGGATAACGCATCAGCAATAGTGGGCGTGGCGTTTTTATAATCTACGCCAGAGGCCTGTAAGCCCGCGTGTGCCGTGATGTTGTTGGTCTCGGAGGCAAATTTTTCAGCCTGTTCTGTCTGTGCCATCCAATCGATGAACATAGCAGCAGCTTCGGGCACTTCGGTGTCTTTGAACGCCACCAGCGCAGCCCCACCGGGCATTGCTCCACAACCGCCGGTACCACAAGGTGCCGGTACCGCCTGCCAGTCAAAATCAGTGATGTTTTTGGCGTAGTTTGAGATCATCCAAGAACCTGACATATGCATGACGGCATCGCCTGCTAAAAACAGCGGAGCGGCGTTTTTATATTGAGTCCCAGAACCCGCTGGCCAGCCCTCAGCTGGCATTAAGCCCGACTCATGCCAACCGATAAAGGTCTCGGCAAACGACTTGAAGCCATCATCAACCAGCAATGGCTCGCCGGCCTCACTAAAGAATTTGGCACCGTAGGAGAACGCTGGTCCTGCCCATCGATGCGCCGTTCGATCCATGACCAGACCCGCTGTCACGTCCAGCGCATCCTGCACCTCTTTTAATGAGACGGCCCAATCGTCCCAAGTTGCGCCCGGTTCAGGCATGTCGACACCTGCATCCTCAAACATAGTGGC
>CALKXZ010000159.1 GCA_938003775.1 uncultured Granulosicoccus sp.
CTGCTTATAGAGTCCCAAGCTAACAGCCCTATCACCTTTGAACAATTAGTGGGCGCGGAAACAGAAAATCAAGAGTACTACCAGACTCAATATGAGTTATTGCAATCTCGCGGCCTTGCTAAACGCGTCGTTGATAAGCTCAACCTCTGGGAACATCCTGAATTTGCGTCAGACGCAGTCGGCTCCGTACCTGCACAAGCGTTGGGTGAGGCGACAACATCCATAACCGGTGCTCTACACCAGGAGCGCGGACTATCCGGTGCATTGTCCAGTGTGAAATCACTGCTCGGAATTGAGGAGACATCAACCACGCCTGATACAGGTGTCGTTCTCGATCTGGACAACCCACAAGCGGGTGTCACTTCGAGTGAAGCTGGTCTTTCTCCTGAAGCTGAGCAGCAATTGCGGATGGCGTCGGAATTTGCCACTCGCGCTGACGGTTCTGCTTTTGCACTGGAGTTAGATGCAGATGCATTTGGTGACGTTGACCAGTTGACTCAGAGTCAACAGGTGGTCGTCGGCAGGTTCATGGGCAGATTGTCTATTGATCCTGTCCGAAAGACTAAGCTTGTGAATATTTCGTTTGAATCCCCGGACCCAGTCATGGCGGCAGTGGTGGCCAATACGGTTGGTGAGGAGTACATCAATAGCTACCTGGATGCAAAGATAGAGCTCACTACCCGAGCATCTGTCTGGCTCAATCAGCGTCTTGTTGAGCTGAAAGAGACGCTGGACAGCTCGGAAGACCGCCTAATTGAGTTCAAACAGGAAAATGGTCTGGTGGACGTGGGAGGAAGCGTTGGCCGATTGAATGAACAGGAACTGTTGTTGGTGACAGCCGAACTGGCTGAAGCACGCAGCACATTGTCGTCCAAGGAGAGCTTATACCGAGAAGCCCAGTCTCTCGGTGGAGATGCTGACCTATTGGGTGCACTACCTGTGTTTCAGGCTGACCCATTGGTTCAGCGAGTGAAAATTGATCAAGGGCAGGCACAACGTAGTCTAGACGAACTGCGAAACCGTTACGGCGACCGACATCCTCGCGTTGTAGACGCGATGTCTCAGCTTGCGACTCTCGACCTGGAGCTTGAAGGGCATGTCAATAGAGTTATCGGCACGGTGACCAAAGAGTTCCAATTGGCACAACAGCGGGTGGCGTCAATACAGGCAAAACTCAATGTAGGCAAGAACGAGATTCAAGACATTGGTACGAAGAAATTCGAACTCGATGCGCTAGAGCGTGAAGTACAAACAAACCGCTCCATCTACGACACATTCTTCAGCCGAATCACGGAAGCAAAATCTGCTGACGGCCTGGAAGCTGCTAACGCGCGAATTTCAGACTTTGCGTTACCCCCGGTGTCGCCGTTCAAACCGAAGAAACAGTTGATCATCGCGTTAGCAGCTTTGGGATCGCTGATTCTATCCATATTGATGGCGTTCCTGTACGAGCAAATGGACGAAACCATCAAAGGCACAAACGACGTTGAAGGTAAGCTCGGGTTGAAACTACTGGGCATATTGCCTCTGATTAAAACAGGTTTGCTGAACAGAGGTAGACAGTTACCGCTGAACCCGCTGGACATACCAGAGAAAAATAGGACATTCAGTGAGGCTGTCAATACGGCACGCACCGCAATTTGTCTGGATGATGGCGAGACTGCGCGAAAAATCATCACCATTACGTCGTCGGTGCCAGGTGAAGGTAAATCAACTGCCGCTATAAACTTAGCGTTTTCGCTGGCACAGTTGGAACGTGTGTTATTGATCGATGCTGACATGCGTCGCCCCACAGTTGCCAAAGCGGCGGGCTATGACCGGAACGTTTCGGGCTTGAGTAATCTGATCACGCAATCGGCAACAGCCAAGCAGTGCATTATTCGCGGTGCTTTTGAAGGCACGTTCGATATCCTGCCATCTGGTCCGTTACCAGAGCAGCCGCTTGAGCTGTTGTCATCCAAGCGTTTTGAGAAAATTCTTGATCAGCTGGGTAACCATTATGATCGGATCGTCATAGATAGTGCGCCTACGCAAGCAGTGTCAGATGCGTTAGTGCTGGCCAAACTTAGTGACGCCGTGGTCTACATAATAAAGTCTCACGATACGACAATGGAACTGGTGAAGCGCGGGACGGAGAGGCTCAGGCAAGTCAACGCACCGATTGCCGGTGTATTGATGACTCAGGTAGACATCGAGAAAATCACCGCTTATGGGGGTGACTATTACTACCAAGGTTACTATGACTATTACGGTTATCACGATAAGAGCGAGGGCGGTGATCGCAAACGTGGTGGTGGTAAGTTGCGATTAACTCAGGAAGAATTGATGAATATTCGAACTGATGACAGCGATGTAGATCTTGATCTGGACTATGGTCTGGCGATGAATGGCCAGTCGAAGAACGGTTCGCGTCGGCAAGTTACAGATGTTGATGAGTTTGACAGCACTGCAAAGCTTGATTTGGCGACGGCGAGAACATCGCGGTCTACGCGACATACTGTCCAAGACGACCTGGATATCCTGTAGTTGTAGCCCGGGCTTTTCTGGTGCTCTGCCGCTGTCAATGTAATCGAACGCATTGACTGGTACATAAGGGACGTCGACAGTCAGGCGACCTGATGATTTATATATCGTCAGGTCGCCTTTTTTATTTGTAACCCATCGCAAAAACGTATCGCCATATTATCGATACTGTAAAGCGCAGCACTTTTTGTACAACCATCGCGAAGTGTGTCCTGCAGGTCAGCATCTGTTAAGTAGCGCGTCACCAGTGTCGCATAGCTTTTAGCTGTTACATCTCCTTGATCGATGAGGCAGTTCTGGTCATGCTCCAGGTACGCGATCTCTGGACTGTGTTCACCGGCATCTGATGTAATGATAGGGCGACGAAACTGAAAGGAATCTATGGCAATCAGTCCGACCAGACCGGGCATTAGAATAGCGTTTCCTCTGGCTAGCACGGTGTCTCTGTCCAGCCCATATAGCGCGCCGTGAACATGCAGCCATGGGCGATTTTCGGCAGCTTTAATCATTGTTGACTTGTCGGGGCCGTCGCCAATGATGTGCAGTTGAAACTCTGGGAGTTCGGCCGCGACTAGCGTTCCTGCTTCTATTAGCAGAGGCAGTAATTTCAGGGAATACAATCCTCCCACGTAAACACAGGTGTATGGCTCAGGCAATTGCTCGCCAAGCCCAGCATTGGCAGGCATTGCCAGCGTATTGTTTACCACGGAAATTATTGACTCATCGACTGACTGGCGTCTGAGACTGTCGCGTGATACGTCCGTGTACGCAAACCAGTGATCTACTCGGCGCAGCATAAGTTTTTTGATAAAAGCGGACACTTTCAGTTCGGTGGTGGCCTGAAAATTCTCTCCGTGTCCGAAATACCCCATTTCTAGCCAGCGAAACTGGCGAGCCGCGAATATGAGGTAGTTGTCGATCAGCTTGGCCGCGTGTTCGACGATAACGATGTCGCCACGCTTTAAATATTTCATAATACCTGCCCAGTAGAGATAGCGATTCAGCAATGAGAAATGCCTGGTTTTAACCCTGATCCCCCAGTCTGGATAAACCATTTGCACTTTTGAATCTTCATAGGGGTCAGGCTCGCAATAAACCAATACGAATTCCACATTTCGTGCTGCCAAGGTGTCTCGCACGCGTTCGAAAAACGGTAGTCGGTAGTGGGGGACGAATTTTTGGACGAATACAACTCTCATTAATTTAGCCTGGACTATTCACGTGACATCGGAGTACTGCGTAGGAGGGCTGTGAGAATTTGGCTGTTGTTGCCATGTTCCAGTCAATTCCCTGTGCACTTTCAGCGCTGGGGCGCAGTCTACCAAGGATGCCCGGATGTACCAGACCCGAGCTATGAATTCAGTGTGAGACGCTGCCGGGGTCGGTACTGATTACCAGGCGTGTTTGCAGGTGAAATCTCAAAGTGAGTGTAAACAGCCTCGACTGCAGTGAAAATTGCGTGGGAATAGGCATTTTCCGCTGTTCACTGGGCTAAAATGCCTCCCAGGCGAGATTCACTGATTCTATCGATCGATCGCCAGCGAACCATTTTCCAAACCCTGAGAGACAATGAAAAAGTTACTGGTAACCGGCGCGGCTGGCCTGATCGGCAGTGAGGTTGTGGCCTGGTTTTCGCGCCACGACTGGGAAATAGTGGGTGTTGATAACAACATGCGCGCTGATTTCTTTGGTCCAAAAGGTGATACTACGTGGAATACACGGCGCATGGAGCAGGATTACCCGGCGTATCGTTGCGTGAACGTGGATATCCGTGATCGAGATGCGTTGATAGCGCTAGTGGCTGAGTTCAAGCCAGATGCCGTTGTTCATACTGCCGCGCAGCCCAGTCACGACCTGGCAGCATCAAGACCGTTTGATGACTTTGATGTCAATGCTGTGGGAACGCTTAATTTACTAGAGGCACTGCGCCGCTATTCAACCGACATACCGTTCGTGCATTTGTCGACAAATAAAGTCTACGGCGATGCGCCAAACAACTTGAATCTTAAGGAACTGGAGACACGCTGGGATTTTGCGGAGCAGCAATATTACAACGGAATAGAAGAGTCGTTCACTATCGATCAGAGCAAGCACTCAGTATTTGGTGCCAGTAAGGTGGCAGCCGACGTGATGGTGCAAGAGTATGGGCGTTATTTCGGTATGCCCACATGCTGCTTGCGAGGTGGTTGTCTGACTGGCCCGAACCACTCGGGTGTCGAATTGCATGGGTTTATCAGCTATTTAATTCAGTGCAATCTGGAGGAGCGCGAGTACACGATCTTTGGCTACAAAGGCAAGCAGGTGCGAGACAATATTCACTCTCATGATGTTGCCGCATTTATTTACGGTTTTATCGAAAAACCGAGAATTGCTGAGGTCTACAACATTGGTGGTGGTCGTGACAACTCCATATCGATTCTTGAAGCGTTCGATCTCATTGCTTCTATTTCCGGTAAAGCCATGCGCTATCAGTATGATGAGACCAATCGCAGTGGCGATCATATGTGCTATATCTCTAATTTGGCTAAGATGAAAGCGCATTATCCGGACTGGACTATTACCAAAGATTTGCCAACTACATTTCAGGAAATACATGATTCCTGGCAGCTACGAAGTAGCGCCTGAAGCCAAATAAGATGGCCAGCTTCGCACATCGTACCCGGCGCAAGACTTCAACTGCTTATGGTATTGAGGTGGAGGGCACACGGTCGCGTGCCCGGCAGTCAAAAGACGTCACGGTATGGGAGCGTTTTCTAACTAAGATTGGCGGCGGCTTTCTGCTGTTTCTGTACCGTCGTGCAGTTGATGGTGTCAGCAGTTTAGTTAGTGCTAGCTGGGTACTGAGTCTACCATTTGCGATTTTGTTAATGATTACCTCGGTAGATTTTCTAGTGCTCACGGCTATAAATGATTCGGCCAATAGTTTATTTTTTGATCAGCTTGGGTTGAACGCCACTGATACTAGGCGCGATGACGTAGAACTGCTGAAAACGCAAGTTTTGCAATATGTGTACATCCTTATATTGTGTTTGAGTTTGGTGCATTGGCGTGAGATATACAGTTATTTTCGACAGTGGCCCCATCTGATTTTACTGACCGCTTGCCTGTTGTTTGGCGCCTTGATCAGTATTGAACCGATCAAGGTACTGACCAACGCATCACTGATATTTATCGGTTTTCTGTCAGCCATACTCTTTGCTATTGCTCACGCTGTACATAAGAACTACAGGGCTCTCTATGTCGCTGTGTTTGTGCCTATGGTGCTGTTGCATCTGGCAAGCCTTGCCATCTTTACACTCTATGAGACAGACCTGATTGACTTCTTGTTCTCGTCTAGACGTTACGGTGGTTTGGCAGGTAATCCTAATTCATTAGGCGCGACTGCCGTACTGGGTTTCTGGGCTGCAGGTACGCTGACATTATCTCGTGCAGTAGGTTGGATTTTACGAATTCTGGCTGCCCTATCTTTACCGTTGTTTATTCTTCACGTATTAATTTCGGGCAGTGGTACATCAATAGCCGCCATGGTCATTGTTACCGTGGTGTTGTTCTGGTTACGCATATTGGCTGCTTTCAAGCCGGGTGTCAGGCAGGCATTGAATGCAGGCGCTGCTGTACTGATGACCCTGCTGCTGATCGCTATCGTCATATTGACCACGCCTGCCGATTTGTATTTATCCTTTACTGAAAGCTTGGGTAAGGATGCATCGTTGACCGGAAGAACCGAGTTGTGGGATGTGGCCCGTGATGCCATAAGCCTACGACCCTATTTTGGTTGGGGTTTTGATTCGCATGCATCGGTTATGGCAGAAGGCGCGTTTGATATTGAATTTAACCATTATCACAATGGGTATCTGGATACGCTAGTTGCTGGTGGAGCACTACTGCTACTCGTGGTTCTGTACAACCTGGGTAGGTTTTCGCGAGGTTTCTTCGTAGCCTTTAGGAACAATTCGGATGTTTTCCCGCTGGTGATACCGCTGATTATGTTGCTGTTCTTAAACTTGAGTGAGTATTCGTTGCTGCGGCCAAACAGCCAGATTTGGAGTATTTATGTCGTAGCATTTGTACTTCTGACATTCCATCAGCGCGACAGGCTACTAGGTCGCATGGGCTTGGGTCGAGGGCGAAAAACCCATCGCAGTCGAAAACGACAGCTGCGCTGGGCATGAGGCTATTGCCTCGTGCTATGAAGCTCGAACCTCAGTACTTCGGTATTGCCGAACAAATACTGCTCAGTGCATCCAACATGCTGGCTTCTTTGCTGGTGGTCTACGCGGCAGATATGCGTTGGTTCGGCATTTACAGTTTCATTTTCGTCTTAACCACGTTAGTCGGTGCGTTTTTATCCACACTGCTGCACCGTCAAATGATTTTACAAATAGCTTCTTTATCATCGGATGAGCGGCGACGAATTTTCCTGGCGACATTAACTATCCAGGCGGTGCTAATGCTGATAGTGGGGGTGTTGCTTAGCGTTTTTCTGTATGTGTTTGCCCACACGTGGTTGGTTCTGAATTACCGCCTCGAATTGATAGCAGCACTGGCGTTTATCAGTGTTTACAATTTTTACGATCTCTGTCGTCAGTACTTGTATGTTCTGGACGGTCAGGCCTATTCGTTTCGGTGTACGCTCATTTATACGGCCATTCTGTTACTGGGCATGCTGTGGTTATATTCAATGATTGACTCATCCAAAGTGGTGGCAGGCATGTATGCGCTGTTTTGCGTGGCGCTGTTGACTAGTCTGGCCAGCAACAGGTGGTGTCAGCGGGAATACGCGAAGGCTCGATGGACCAGTTGGCAAGATGTCTGGCAGGTGTTTACAGGCTTTCTTGACCAGGGGCGTTTTCGACTGGTGGGTATGATGGTGACATGGCTGCAAAACCAGAGTATGAATCCTTTTTTAATGTGGGTTAGTGGGCCTTTGGCTGCGGGGTATTTTAGTATGGCGCGTTTGCTCGTTATGCCTATGGCTGTGGTTAATCAGGGTTTGACTAACAGCACAACACCGCAATTAAGGCGCCTTTTTCAAGCGGATGGTTCCGAGCCTCTTAAGCGGCGTATTGCGCACTTCAACAGGCTCAATTTGGTGTTGTCCGTGTTGTACCTGGCCGTGTTAGGTCTGGCCTACTTAACGGAGTTATTAGACCGATTCGTTCCATCGTTTGACCAGGTACGTTGGTACCTACTAATCTGGATAGTGACACTGCTCGTCACTATGTATCGCTATTGGCTGGGGCAGTTATTTGTTGTTCGATTACAGTTCCGTTTTCTGATGCTGGTGGGTATTGCTGCATTAATTGTGTCAATGACTGGTATGGTCAGTGTTGGGTTTTTCCTGGGTAATATTCATGTTGCATTGTTGTTTATTGTTGTTGGGGAGATGATGACTATTCTGGTATTTAAATATTGCCAGGATCGTTTGGTGACTCAGGGGCGCTCATCGGATGCAGTGCTATCGTGAGTATTCATGGTCGTGGTCAGTCGGATACACACAACACGGGTTGTTTGACTTCAGTGGGTCGTGGTGAGAGGTTAGTGCCACAGAGCTACCCGCCTTTGAGCATCGGTGTTGTCACTCACGAGAGGGCTGATGCGTTTTCCAAGCTTCTTACCTATTTAAAGTTTGCCATAAAACGTTATCCGGCTACCTGTGAGCTGGTAGTGGCCAACAACAGCGGTCAAGCGGCGAACGCATTGATCAGACGATTAGTCGAGGCATCCAATATCGAATCGGTGTGCAACGTCCAATTGTTAGATTCTCCTGAAAACAGTATTTCAGTGGGGAGAAATCTTGTGCTCGATCATGCATCGGAGCCCTTGCTGGTATTTGTCGATGACGATGAATACCCAGTTGAAACCTGGTTGTTGTCACTGATGGACACAATGCGAAAATACGATTGTGAATTGGTAGCGGGCCCCATTATTCCTGTTTACCCAACATCGGCCGCAGCATGGATTCGATCTGTTGATTTACACAACACACAGGCGCTTAAATCCGGTGACACACTTGACTATGCCGCAACTGGCAATTTTCTGATTAACCGAGAAGGTGTGGATGAATTACGCTTTGCGACTGCATTTGGTATGACTGGTGGTGAAGACACAGAATATTTTTTACGGTTGAAGGATCGCGGTTTAGTGATGCGTTGGTGTAGCGCAGCTATTGTTCACGAAGATATTCCTGAGAACAAAGCCAATGCAAAGTACATGATTCACAGGTTTATGACGCAAGGCAGAAACTATCGCAATATTCGTGAGCAACGGGACGAATTAGGCTCAGTCGTCTGGTTTTATGCCAGGGCTCTGACACTGGCAGTGGTTGCGTTGGTTGTGTCCAGTGTATTCCTTATGGTTCGCCCGGAATATGCAGGGAACTGGATAAAACGCGGATTTGCTAACCTGGGTAAGATCGTCCCACCAGTCAGAGCGCTTTACGAATAAGCCGTGTAAAGTGGTGGTATGCTCTAGTTGCAGGATTTAGCTAAAGGGTGATTAATAAACGCCTCCATAGATTTTTGCATCAGCCAGTATGTGGCGTTGTTGCAGTAGTTTTTTTATGACTGAATAACACTTGCAACACCATAACCAGCAGCCACGCCATCACAGCACCTGCCAAATCAATACCAAGATCCAGCAGTCGTGTACTACGATTGAACAAATGCAGTTGCAGTCCTTCGGTTGCGACGGCAAAGACCAGCATGAATACAAGAATCAGCGTAGCAGAGAGATTCAAAGTACGCCGATTGAGCATCAACAGCAACGCTACCGCAAAAAAGAACAGGAAATGCCCAGCCTTATAAATAATATTCAGCGGCTCGGATCGCTCCAGAGACAGCGCTGCTGCCAGCTTCTGATAGGCTGGTAAAACATACTGTGTGGTTGCAGATTCGGGCAGTAATACCCCGACCAGTGTCAATACGAGTAGTGCGCTGATTGACAGGCCTAAACCAAAATTGCCACGCCTAATCAGCCACCATATTGCCATGATTAAAAGCGTTATCCACAAGGCAAACATAGCCGTACTGATCAGTGTGTACAGCAACGTACCACTGACCAGCGTTACGTTAGCATCGATCAGTTCGAATGCACCATCACTATCTCTGTTAATCAGTGTGGTGACGAAAAATCGGGCATTGTCTGGGATGCTGACAATGCGTTCGGCGCGGTATTCTGGGAAGTCCCCAGTGAGTGGCTGCACGGTTAAATATTTGAGCGCTTCTTGATCCTTGTCCAGAAACCAGATCATGTAGGCCGCAATGCGTTCTTTTTCAATGGGCGTCGCCCGGGAAATAGTTAATATCTTGCCACGCACACGCAGTTTTCGGTTTAACAGTTGCTCTTTTGGCGGCAGCTCAAAGGTTCGCATGGCGTAGCTGCGTTCGCCCGTGTTGCGATCGATCCGAATCGAATCGGCGGACAAGGTGATATTGTCAGGATCACCTGCCGGTACCCAATCTGAGAGTTCCCCAGGAAAGCCCTTGTCGAAGGCGAGCGTTGCCTCAGATTTGAACTGGATGTCCAGCAAACCAATTACCCAGGTGATGGCTGTTGCCACAATCATGGTGAGCAGGAACGCTAGTACACCTGATTTCGAATCCCTCATGGAGACTCCGCAGAATTTTCAATAATTAACATTATGCATAGCCTTGCATTGGCACCGACAATAAGCACAGTCATGGGTGAATGAATCGTCAAATCACAGGCGTGTGAATCGGTCCCTACGGATCCTCTGGTAACACGATATCATGGCTGGATGTGGCTCGCTGCGCGTCACCACGGGTATGTTGCCTGTTGATTAGCCTGTGTTCATCTAATGTCAATTCTGCTTGCTTTCTCATGGCTTTGATTCCTCTAGAACTGATTTTCTCTCGTGCCAAGTGGGCCAAGGCGGGATTATTGATCAGAGAGCGTAGCAGGGCCTTATCGTATTGGAGTGGGAGGCAATTAGGGTGGGGTGCGCTCGATGTGACGGCTGGGCGATCAGTAATAGAGCCTGCCACGGTGTCGCCTAAACCTGTGCCAAAGTCCACATCCACATCCACATCCACATCCACATCCACATCCACATCCACATCCACATCCGCATCCGCATCTGCATCCGCATCTGCATCCACATCCGCATCCGCATCCGCATCTGCATCTGCGTCCGCATCTGCATCTGCATCTACGTCTACGTCTACGTCTACGATTGCTCCTGTTGCTGCGTCGACATGAGAACACCTAACAAAGCGATTAACCGTACAAGATATTCTACACCGACTTTAGATGACGTCATGATTAAGCTAAGAGACGCCAAAGTTTTCACAAAACTCGATCTCTAAAGCGCATTCCACCAACTAGAGCTAACCGATCAATCGCGACTAATCACAACATTTCAAACTGAAAATGGTATCAAAAGATTCACTCGACTAAATTTTGGAGTCAATTCAGCTCAAGAAAAGCTCCAGAATGCTCTGTGTGAAGTCCTTAAAGACATCAACGGAACGATTAATGCCATTAATTTGATCGCGTAATTTAATCAAAGTGTCGAGTTTATTTATAAGTTTTTTGTCGATTGGTTTGATGAAACTTTTAAAACTGCAATGAATCGAGTATGTAATGGATTGACGTTTTAACCAAGTTATTCCAGAGTTGAGATCATTCTGTTTCTGTTTTTACCGGTAATCCAAATACAGTTGTAACAAATTTATCATCTTATGAACTTTCTAATGACGAGTATTTGTTGTTACGTTATGGACTGACACATGGTTTAGCTACACGTCCAAAAGAAATAGAAACTTTTGCATTGGCTGAAGACATCTGGTCACAGTTATATAGATCAAACATTCTTAAGAAGGATGCTCGATCTATTGAAAGAGCGAAAAAGTCTATCAG
Organism: uncultured Granulosicoccus sp.; assembly: GCA_938003775.1. Taxonomy (GTDB): domain Bacteria; phylum Pseudomonadota; class Gammaproteobacteria; order Granulosicoccales; family Granulosicoccaceae; genus Granulosicoccus. The sequence continues at coordinate 11,404 of CALKXZ010000159.1, forward strand.
AGCCTTTGCCATTTAATCTCCTGGACATAGATGACAAACGTATTTTTAAAGATGATAAAAACATCAAAACCATCCAGAAACTACGTGAGAAAGTCACAATCCTCAAACCAGACAAAGGTAATGGCGTCGTAATTATTGACAATGCTGATTATGAAACATCATTGTCTAATCTGTTTGCTGACGAGAAGAAATTTCGAAAGATAAACGAAGACCCCACATACACAAGGCTAAAATCATTACAAAGTTATCTAT
>CALKXZ010000160.1 GCA_938003775.1 uncultured Granulosicoccus sp.
GGTTGGTGTTAGGTAAGTCACAGGTGTTGCTTGGTCGCCACGCTGAAGCCCTTGAGTCTTTTGGTATGGGAGCTTTGGTGTGTAATGACGACCCTGAATTTCCACTATCTTGTGCGGAGGTACATTTGCATACTAATAATCTTGAAGCCGCAGAGTCAGGTGTGGAGTACGCGTCTCTTCTTATTGAGTCTAGTGACAGTCTTAAAGAGTCTGAATCTCTTAAGATAAGGTTGAAATCCGTGCGGGCAGCAATTGCTCGAAGAAAACAAACTCCAAATCGAGTCACATCATGAGCAATGTATCCACTGTTAACACATCTGGGTCTGACGTATTCTCCGCGACAACAAATCCCACCGATGATGACACCATCAAAGCATTAGACTCGCAAAAACCACTTTTTGGCGCGGGTGAACGTTCTCATGGCGGCATGCCCACTGCCTACTCAGGCCAAGGATCTAATGCTGAACCCTCTTATATGACGGCGTTCCCGAAGTCGCAATCTGGGGTTGATCTTGGGCTGCTTGTCATGCAACTGTCCATCAATGCGCGTGATGTAGGAAGTAAGACAAGTGAAGCAAGAATAAATAGTAAGCAAGGTGAGATAGAAGGGCTCAATAGAGAGCAGAATGAAAAAATAGAAGAATCCGTTGCAAAAATGGCGAAAGCGGAAAAAGGCGGATTATTTGGTAAGATATTTGGTTGGATCGCTACTGTCGCGTCACTTATAGGTGGTGCTTTGACTCTAAATCCGGCATTAGTGGCCATAGCTGTTATTGGTATGGGAATGCAAATTGCAAACGAAACCGGTCTTACTGAAAAAATTGCTGAGTTAATGGGCCCTAAAGCCTTTGCAGCGGTTATGGGTGTTTTAGCTGTTGCAATGATGGTAGTGGCACCAATGGCATTACCATCAAGTGTGGCCAGCGCTTCAACGGTTGTGGGTATTGCTGCAGCCTCTGCAAATGTTGTTAACAGTGCTTCAACCGTAACTCAGTCTGGGTTTCAAATTGATACTGCTATTCAAACACGTGACAGTGCTATGGCAGGTGCAGATTCCAAGAAGATAGAAGCGATGCTAGAGCGGTCCAGAGCAGGTCTCGATGATTTATTTGAACTTTTTTCTGAATCTCAGACAATGCATGATTCGACCATGCGCAAGGCGCAAGAAATTATTAAATCAAGTGCTGAGGCAGCTAAGTTTGTTGCAAGTAACAAGGCTTGAAAAAATCCATGTTCAATGGGTTTAGGATTTGCTATTTAAACTTAAATTATCAATATTGAGGTAGTGGAAGAATGGCTATTGATGCAGTTAGTTCGTTAGTTCGTCCAATCACAGAAGAAGAAATAGGGAAAGCTAAGGGCTCAGTATTTAAAGATATAGTTGGTGAAGAAAAATCCAGTGGTGATAAAAAAAATGTCGATAGCACTACAAATACATCTGTCGTTGAGCCCGGTAGTGGGGTTGCAGCGCGACAAAGACTATTAGATGCGCTCGTTATGGCTGTTGTTGCAATGAAAAATGCAGGTCGCAACAACCGTACGACGCATCGCGATCAGGCATTTTCAATGCATATGGACGCTGCCAAATTACAAGAGTCGTCGGCAAGCAAGGCGTTTCTCGGTGGAATTATTGGGGGGGTCGCCGGTATCGCAGGTGGAGTGGCTGGCGTAAAGTTTAGCGTTAAGTCTTTGAACGTTACAAATGGTAAGGGGGCCGCTGCAGATCTTACTGAATCCAGGCAGTCGGCGCTAGCGCAATCGTATAATAGCAAAGGACAAGCTTATACTCAGATTAGTGGTGCGGGTGGAAATGTGGTAGGTGCAATTACTGATTTTGAAGCATCAAAAGATGACGCAAACGCATCCCGTATTGAGGCTATGGCACAGCGAGTGCTCGGGCAATCTGATGATGCAACAGAAGTGGTAACAGGCAATCAATCGCTTGAAGATAAGGCTCTTGCGGTTATTGATGATCTACGTAGGAGCGAGACTGATACTAATAAAGCTATTTTGGACTAACCATTGTTTAGTTTTATATTGATTGCAATATGTCGATAGGGAGTTTACCCATTGATATAGTTACTTATAATTCGCAGATCGCGATGCAAATGGTGTTGGCAATAGTTTGAACTTATAACATATGAATTTACGTTGAACACTCCAAGATAACATTGAATTTAAGCAAGTATATTAGAGCATGTCCATGCAAAATATTGAACATCGTGAGGACAATTCATTGCCCGACTCTAATCAGGGAACAGAGGGTAATGACGCGCATGTTGATATATTTGAGAATCAGGCTCCGCTGCATAGTGACAATTTGGGTTTAAAGGTATTTTCGGAAGAGCCTATCAGTTATATCCATGATAGTTGGTATGCACGGATGGAGCAGGGTGAACTACTGCAACGGTTGAAGTCGAGTAAGAGAGTCGAAAGCTATATATCCAATGAAATTCTACGACAACTTGGCCTAGATACCATTTCGCCTGCGGATGTGGATAGTTCAGAGGGTATTCAGATATTGATCGCGGATTTTGAAAGTTTGCGATGTTGTGTGTGGTGCGTTGGTTTGATAGTGTGTGGGACTCAGTTACGTGGACTTATAAGCGGTCAGGATATTCGTAGAATCTCTGATTCGCTTGGAGAAAGTTCATTTCAATACTCTGTAAATAGTCGGTGTCCATTTATGGTATCAGATGCTGTAGAGCTAGAATTGCAAGGAGCATTTCTTTCGCAATCGAGTTTAGATCCGCGGTCTGAAGTCATCAAATTTGGCATGTTTGCGCTAGCGGAGATATGTAAGAAGAACACCATGAATATTAGCAGGCGGTTTGCGTTAAAATTCCCGATTTCATGGGCGCAGTGCTTGGAAAATCCGCTGGCTATTGCGCCATTTGAAGATATTGTTTCACTGGCTCAAGACTTGTTAGATGACCCTCCTGGTACGGATATTACAACAAACGAATTGCCATTGAATTACGTAATACATAGTGAAAACTCTGTTAATAATATCTAATAAATATGCTTCGACGATCCAGATTGTACTGGGTGGAATTTACTTTAAATTGGGTAGATAAGGAAAAAATGAACATTGACGCAATACTGAGTGAGTTAGGTGGGCAGTTTGGAATACCTAATTTGTGCTTGAATAAGCAAGGAGTATGTGTACTTCATATTGATGACACGATGGAGGTAGCTATTGACTTTGATCCAATCGAGGAAATAATACGTTTCCATGGAGTCGTTTCATCTCTTTCATCAGTCAGTGACAAAGATACGTTCAAGAATGCACTATGTGCGAATTCACCCGCCAAGGGAAAGGGATTCAATTATTTTTGTATAGATAGCAGTCAGAAGGAACTTGTTTTAATTAATGAGTTTGATGCGAAAGGTGTCGGAGTTGATTATTCGTATTTTTCAAGCCGTCTAGAGAGTTTTGTTGATTATTTTGAGTATACGCAACAAAGCTTTTTAACCGCAGGGACTAGTATCTCACCACTTGGTGCGCTTGACGATCATAATACAGAGACGCGGATAACAGAAACGCAACATTCACATGATGAAATTGGGTTTGGGATGAGAGTCTAACTAGTGCCCGTCTAGAAACTGCATTTATTTTAAGTTTGATGTAGATCAGTTAGCTGATTGAATAATCGCCGCCAGATTTTCCAGGAAATTTAGCTTTGGGAAGCCTGATTTTCACCAAATTCGGCCAAATGCAGGCTCCTTCGGGCGAGTTATTCTCCGACTAGTCAATACTGGCCGGCGGTGGCCGTGTTGTTCCAGCTAAACTGGTATCACGGTAAGCCTGCGGCCAATAACAGTATTTACGGCCTTTGATCCCTCGTGCAATGTGCGGAGCTGTCGGTTAAGCCGAAGCCATTGCTGACTGCGGCTCCCCTAAGAACCCTACGTGCGAATTTCTCCGCATAAGGCTCAAGCCTCTATAAGTCTGGTGGTTAGACCAACCCGGCAAGATTATTGCCATGTTCAAAACAGTACGTGGGCAATCACCGAAACACGAGGTGAAGTAGTGATGCGTTTGCGATTCCTCAGATACCCTGAATAGGCTCGATCATGAGGATTGGCGTCAGCCTTTATCTTCACGTGTCTAATGATCGCTACACGTGCAATGGATAACAAATGCACAACCGGAGTCGTGCTATTGCTTTTGCCGAAAAACACCCAACGAACGCCATCGTGTGTACAAAAATACTTATTCTTAACCCACGAGGCACTTTTATTGGGATGTCGTCGCCTTGCCCAGCGCCATGCTCATCCATCAGCCGGATCTCTGCCTCAGTACGTGTCTCCTTGACTCAGAGCTTTCCTCGCCAGTTATAGATCTGCGTGGTGTGAATGCCCAGTTGCTTGGCGGCAGCTGCGACGCCCACCGTGTCAGTCAGCTTGACCGTATCCTTTTTGTATTCGTCGGAGCGCAGGGCACATACAGATTTCTTTGTTCTCTTTCGTGTTGTCATGGGACACCTCAGTTGCGATATTATCGCTTACCTGAATGGCACTTAGTTTAGCTGTAAGCACATGAAGTAGCAGAAGAAAAAGGCTGACCCGAGTACTACGCTTTTGGTTGCGAAATCAAATCCATAGCACTCAGGAACCAGCCAGCATGAATGCTAGACGACAATCACAGCGCT